>JAFQWG010000106.1 GCA_017407605.1 Agathobacter sp.
CGTAATAAGGCATGGGCATGGGCAGGATATATGTTTGTAATCATATCTGCGGTTGCAGTAATTGTGTTTAAAATAATAGGACAGGAAACATTATCGATGGCGGCAGCTATGGCAGAATGTCTTGTATTGGTTTTATTCTGGGTATCTTACCATATTCTTAAGAGAAAATATTAATTTTTTAAAAAAGAGCAAGTTGAAATAACTTGCTCTCTTTTTGTCTATCTCATTTCTGCTTCCATTTTACTAATCGATGGGAGATTACCTAAATTATTGTTTTCACTTCCGTCCGGTAAGGCTTTTAAGTATTCAGAGTCTTTACGATGTGCTATACCTACACCACGGATATCACCATTTTTTGCCATGGATACACCTTCTTCTTTTGAGACGGTGGAACCATCGGAAAGCTGGTAACCGGAGATTTTTCCTCGGGATTTTACCAAGCCTACGATTTCTTTGGCATCTGATTTTGGGGTTGGTACGTCGTCTAAGGCGGCATAAGGAAGCATCGTACCTAAGTCTTTTTTGTCTGTATTCATATTTTTCTCCATTCAAAATGAAATATAGTTGCTCTTATAGTATTTGAATAAACTGCAAAAATAATGTATAGTAGTTGTATTAATGTGAAACGGAGAACAAGTATGAAAGTATTATTATTAAATGGTAGTCCAAATGTAAATGGAAATACAGCTCGTGCATTGGAAGAAATGCAAAAAATATTTGAAGAAGAACATATTGAAACAGAAGTAATTCAGATTGGCAGCAAACAGATTCGTGGTTGCTGTGCTTGTCAGTCTTGTTATAAGACAAAACAGTGCGTATTTGATGATGAAGTAAATGAAGTGGCAAAGAAATTTGAAGAATGTGATGGAATGGTAGTGGGTAGTCCAGTATATTATGCGTCTGCAAATGGTACACTTACTGCATTTTTGGACAGACTTTTCTATAGTACAAGATTTGATAAACGCATGAAGGTGGGGGCGAGCATTGCGGTAGCAAGACGAGGGGGATGTTCTGCGACATTTGACCAGCTGAATAAGTATTTCACAATCAGTGGTATGCCGGTGGCTTCCAGCCAGTACTGGAACAGCGTGCATGGCTCTCTTCCAGGTCAGGTAGAGCAGGATGCCGAAGGTATGCAGACAATGCGTACATTAGCCCATAACATGAGCTTTTTGATGAAGAGTATTGTATTAGGAAAAGAGCAGTTTGGGCTTCCTGAAAGAGAAAAAGGACAGTATACGAATTTTATTCGATAGAATACAATTTTATTTGGAAAAATATACAGATAATGGTATAATGGCTCTATTATAGTGTTATCATAAGGATATACAGGTTGGAGGAATAGATATGATACAGAAGATTTTAAAAGGACTTTTACTTGCAGCAATTTTCGGCGGCATTACCTTCTTAATTACAAAAGATATGGGCACAGCGGGACTTATTGGTCTTGTAATGTTTTTATCCATGTTTGCACAGTCAAAACATGAAAAGATGGAAAAAGTGTCTAAATACACAAATCAGGGAAAAAATTCCAAGAAGTCTAAGAAATAAGAGGTTGAAATTGTGGTTAGAAAATTATTAGATGTTGTGCAGAATGAGTATAAATGCAAAAAAGTAGATATCGGTGTGTTCGACACTGTAAAAGCAGAAGGTTCTACATTCCATACAGAAAGCTATAATGCAGAAGGTTTGGGTCGTGTGACACTTATCGAAATGACAGGCTTTTTAAAATTATGGAGAGCACAGTCTTTCTTTGTTACACCACTTGATAAGGATGCTCCAATTTTCTATTATCATAGACATGGTAGAAAAGGAAATGATGTATTAAAGATTGAGATTATTAATACCTTTTTAAAGAGAGTGCCTTTAGAAGAGTTGGATGCGGTACAGGAAAAACATGCAGAGGTCACAGAGGTGGAAGATAAAGAAGAATGGTACGATGAAATGAAGCTTCCACAGAGCACTGTAAAACGTGTGAAAAAAGAAGAGGGTGCCCTCTTAGATGCAGTGGTAGAGGATTATTTTGCTGCTTATATGAAGGAAGTAGCAAAATCAAAAGATTGTGAGCGTTCACAGAAGAAACAGAAAGTAGAAAAATTAGTCAAAGGATTGGCAGAGCAAAGTGGTATGGCAATTACACAATTTTTCCTTTCTTACTATGACCACAATGTTACTGCCAAGCTTTGTACAGATGTCTTGTTTGGTATAAGACCTTAGTCCTTTGGACGATGGTAAAAACGGCCTTTTACCTGCTCAGTTTTGATGTTGTTGATAAAGGCTTTTGGATCCACTTCTTTGATAGCAGAAATAACTTTCTGACTTTCATAAGAAGAAATAACAGAGTAAACAACATGACGTTCATGTCCTTCATAAGAGCCTTCGCCCTTCATGATGGTGGCGCCATGGTTGGAAATATTAGATATTGCTTCGCATACAGCAGCGGCCTCGTTTGTTACGATGAACAAGGTTTGCTGCTGATATTGTTTGTAGAGCATGTGAATGACCTGAGTGGAAGCATACTGGAAGATAATAGAGTACAAAGCAGTATCCCATCCAAATATAATGCCACCGAGGCCGATAATGATTGTATTTACAACAAGTACAAGGTTAAATGAGTCAGAGCCACTCTTTTGTGAGATGTAAATTGAAATAAAATCAGTTCCACCCGTTGTGGCATCTACTCTTAGACACTGACTTATAGCAAAGCCATTGATAATACCACCAAAGATACTGATAAGAAGAATATCATAAGTCACCACTTGGCTTGGAATAAGGTCTGTCAGTATACCAGTAAGGAAAATCATAAGACAAGAGTAAAGTGTAAATTTTTTCCCAATATAACGGAATCCTATATAAATAGGAATAGCATTTAAAGATAAGTTTAATATGGTGTATGGAATATGCAGGTTGAAAAAGGTTTCTACAGCACGCTGAATTAAAATCGTAAGTCCTGTAGCACCACCTGGAATAAGGTCACCTGTCTGAACGAAGGTTTTGATATTTGTAGCCATGATAACAGAAGCAAAGCAGATAGTAATAATGCGAATGGCTTCTTTTTTTATTGACTGTTTCATTTGTGTATCCTCTGTATGAAATGATTTTTAGGAAATTATCTTCCCTAAAAATTATATTCTTTTTACCGAGGTAGTACAATATATTTTAAGAGGAAAGTTTATAAAAATTTTAGTGTTTTGAAGAGCTTTTTTGAGGGAATGACCTTGACCGTGGAATGAAGGATTTTTATAATAATATATTAGGGTAGTTTTGCCCGATGATTAGGAGAAAAATATGAGATATGATTGTATTGTTATTGGCAGTGGTCCAGCGGGATTGTCTGCTGCTATTAATTTAAAAACTTATAATAAAAACTATCTATGGTTTGGTAATGCGTCTCTTAGTGAAAAAGTGGAAAAAGCAGAACGCGTGGATAATTATCCAGGAATGTATGGCGTGAGTGGAAAAGAACTCCAACAGGCTTTTTTACAACATAAAGAAGCGATGCAGCTTGAGATTACGGATAAGATTGTAAGCAGTATTTATGATATGGGTGGTTACTACAATGTAATGGCAGAAAATCAGTTTTTTGAAACAGAGAGTATTATTCTTGCCATGGGTGTGGTGGCTGCAAATCAGTATAAAGGGGAAGCAGAGTTTGTTGGTCGAGGGGTCAGCTACTGTGCGACTTGCGATGGAGCGTTATACAAAGGGAAGACGATTGCGGTGGTATCTACTGCAAAACGTTTTGAACATGAAATAGCGTTTCTTGCGGACTTGGCGAAAAAAGTATACTTGTTTCCGTTTTATAAAGATTGTGAAATAGAGAGAGAAAATATAGAGCTTGTAAAAAAAGCAATCAAAGAAGTAAAGGGTGGTTTTCGAGCAGATACGCTTGTGCTTGGTGATGAGAGCGAATTGTCAGTGGATGGCATATTTGTTATGCGAAGTGCAATTGCGCCAACTACGCTTTTAGCGAAGCTTGAAATGGAAGAAGGGCACATTGCAGTAAATCGTCAGATGCAAACTAACCTAAAAGGTGTGTTTGCGGCAGGTGATTGTACTGGGAAACCATATCAGTATACAAAATCGGTTGGTGAAGGTAATGTTGCAGCACATAGTGTAATTGAGTACTTAGGAGAAAAATAATGGCATATATTGAATTTAACAATATTACAAAAGAATATACGACTGGCGAAAATACGATTAAAGCACTTGATGAAGCTTCTTTTATTGTGGAAAAAGGAGAATTAGCGGTTGTTTTAGGATCTTCTGGCGCAGGAAAAACAACGGCGCTTAATATCTTAGGTGGAATGGATACTGCGACCACAGGGCAGATTGTAGTAGATGGAAACGATGTTACAAAATATAATAACCAGCAGTTGGTAGGATATCGTAGAACAGATATTGGTTTCGTGTTTCAGTTTTATAACTTGGTGCCAAATTTAACAGCTTTAGAAAACGTAGAGTTGGCAGTACAGGTGTGTAAAGATGCCTTAGATGCTTCAGAGACTTTAGACAAAGTTGGCCTTGGTGAGAGAAAAGATAATTTCCCAGCGCAGCTTTCTGGTGGAGAACAGCAGCGTGTATCAATTGCAAGAGCTTTGGCAAAAAATCCAAAACTTTTACTCTGTGATGAGCCTACAGGTGCACTTGATTACAATACAGGTAAGCAGATATTACAGCTTTTACAGGATACATGTCGTAAAGAAGGTATCACAGTGGTTTTGATTACACACAACTCAGCGATTGCTCCTATGGCAGATCGTTTGATTCGATTTAAGAGTGGAAAGGTAATTGAAATGACAGTCAATGAGAATCCAACATCAATTGCAGATATAGAATGGTAGTGAGGTAACATGAAGGCATATACGAAAGATGTCATACAAACAATTTTAAAAGGGAAAAAGCGATTTTTGGCACTTATGGTTATCGCTGCACTAGGCGTATGTATGATGTCTGGTTTAAAAGCAGCCTGCGATGATTTGCGTTTTACAGCAGATGAGTTCTTTGATGAGCAGAATCTGTTTGATATCATGGTTGTTTCTACCATGGGGCTTACAGATACAGACGTGGAGGTGCTTTCACGTATTGGCGGAATTGAAGATGTTGAAGGTACTTATAGTGAAACGGTTTTTACTCAGGTAGATGGACAGACCAAACAAGCGGTAGTAAATGTGCTTAGTCAAAAGGATATTAATATTCCGTATTTCCTAGAGGGTGAGATGCCGCTTCGTAATGATGAGATTTTAGTAAACCAGAAGTATTTGAATGAAACGGGCAAAAAAATTGGTGATACCGTAATCATTGAAGAGAAGATAGAAGAAAAAGATGACGATGATGATTCGGATGACTTGCTTTCTGATTCAGAAAAGGAAGAGTCACCTTTTTCACTAGAATTAGAAAAAGAGTACATAGAAAAAGAACGTGAAGAACGAGACGATGATTATGACGTAGAGGTTGAAGAAGAAGAGGAAGAACCAAATTTCTTGGTTTCGACCTACACGATCGTAGGATGCGTAATAGATGCGGCAGATATTAATAGTGCAGAAGGTGCAGTAGCGTTCCGATCACAGTCATCTACAGACTATACTTTTTTTGTATTACCAAGTGCAATAAGTAGTGATATTTATACTGCTATTTATATTACGCTTGATGGTACGGATGAATTGCGTTGTTATTCAGAAGAGTATGAAACTTGTGTAGATGAAATTGTTACGGTAATAGAAGAGGAAATTAAGGTTGACCGTGAGCAGGCTCGCTATGAAGAAGTGACCGCTGAAGCATTTGAAAAAGTTGATGAAGCCGAAGCGGAAATGAATGAAAAATTCGCAGATGCAGAAGAAGAGATTTTGGATGCGAAGTACGAAATTGAGGATGGTTGGTCCGATTTATTAGATGGTAAAGATGAACTTGCGGATGGTGAATATGATATTGCAGAAGGAGAAAGAAAACTTCACAAAGCAGAACGTGAATTAAATAAAGCAGAGAGAGAGCTTGCTGCAGCAGAAAAAGAATTGGATGATGCATGGGCAGAACTCGAAGCTGGTGAAATGGCGATTGAAGAAGGTGAAGATGCATTAAATGAAGCAGAGGAGACGCTTAATGAGTCGGAGGAAACTTTGCTTGAAACAGAAGCAGATTTACCGAATCAGTTTAATAGTATGCGTACCATTTTGAATGCGGAGCTTATTGATGTAAGAAGAAATATTACGCAGACTAATGCACAAATTGTAATTTTACAGAATGAAGTGGCGGTGCTTGAGGCTGAAAAAGCTGCTGCGGGTGGTGCATGGACGGCGGTTCAGGATGCAGAGTTGGTTTCAAAACAGATTGAGTTACAAACAGAGCGAGAAAATTTAACGACATATCAGCAACAAGAGCAGACCTATACAGATGCTTTGAATGATTTGGATCAGCAGCAAGCAGAGGCACAACAAGAAATTGACGATGCAAAAATAGAAATTGCAAATGGCCGTCAGGAGATTATAGATGGTCGGGCTGAGTTAGAAAAGTCCAAAGTGGATTTGGCAAATGGCCGTGTAGAGTTGGAAAAAGCACAGGCAGATTTTGATAAAGGAAAACAGGAAGTAGCTGATGGCTGGAAAGAATTAGAAAACGGCTGGGATGAACTTGAAGAGGCTTATGAAGAAATCGCAGACGGAAAGAAAGATTTAGAAGAAGGCCAGGCAGAATTTGCAGACGGCAAGAAGGAATACGAAGACAGTGTCAGCGAATACGAAGAAAAGCGAGCAGAGGCATTAGAAAAGATTGCAGATGCACGAAAAGAAATTGAAGATCTTAAGATGACCGAATGGTATGTGTCTACTCGAACTGCTTTGAGTGGCTACTCGAATATTAAGACCGATGCGCAATGTATTGAGTCGATTGGTAATGCGTTCCCAATTCTGTTTATGGTAGTAGCAATTTTGATAAGTTTAACTACCGTATCACGAATGGTAGAAGAAGACAGAGGTCTGATTGGTACATATAAAGCACTTGGATTTACGGATAGAGAAATTCGACGCAAGTATGTGGTCTATGCATTGCTTGCAGGTGCGTTTGGAGGAATTCTGGGCGACTTCTTTGGATTTGTTGTTTTGCCGGAAATCATCTTTACGGTATTTGGAGTTATGTATCAGTTGCCAAGTTACAATTTGTATTTTGATTGGTGGTCTGGAACTGGAGGAATCCTATTCTTTGTTGTAGGTATTGTAGGTGCAGCGATTGTATCTTGTAGTAGTGCGCTTGCAATTACGCCAGCGATGCTGATGCGACCAAAGGCTCCAAAGAATGGTTCGAGAGTATTGCTGGAACGTGTAACACCGGTGTGGAGCCGATTGTCGTTCTTGAATAAAGTAACAGCACGAAACTTATTTAGATATAAGAAACGTTTGTTTATGACCTTGTTTGGTATTGCAGGCTGTACTTCTATTTTGCTTGCTGGGTTTACCATTAAGGATACTGTAACAGAGCTTATGCCACTTCAGTATGAGAAAACAATGCAGTTTGATTTAATGGTAGTGGCGGATGATAATGAACAGTTGCTGGAATATTTAGATACAAATGACGTACGAGCATATATTAATCCAATGATTAGTAATGTAAAAGTAATTGGTGCGGATGGGCGTGAAGAAAGTGTTTCGCTCATTGTAGTTCCAAATGATGCCTCGCTAAGAGGATATATGTATCTAGAAGATGAGAAGGGTAATAAGGTAACTCTCGAAGATGGTATGGTGCTTAGTACTATTAATGTGAGTGAAGTGCTTGGATATGAAGCAGGAGATACTGTTACGATACAAAATATGGATTTAAAAAATGCAGATGTAGAAATTACCAAGATTGTAATGAACTACTTAGGCAATTATATTTATATGACAGAAAATACCTATGTGGATTATTACGATGAGTTTGAGGCAAATGGTGCATTTGTCATGTTGAATGGTAGTGTAAAGGATCATGAAGCCTATGCAAAAGAGTTATCTTTGAGAGATGGTATATTGTCTTCTATCTCAATTGTTGGTTTCCAGTCTAACTTTGATTCTGTATTCCGTATTATTAATCTGGTTGTAACAATTGTAATTACTCTGGCGGCAGCGCTAGCGTTTGTAGTATTGTTTACATTATCTACAACAAATATTTCCGAACGAGAAAGAGAACTTGCAACAATTAAGGTGTTAGGTTTCTTTGATCGAGAAGTGCATGCGTATGTAAATAAAGAGACGATTATACTTACAACACTTGGTATGCTTCTTGGTATGCCGCTTGGAAAGGGGTTTGGTATATGGCTGATGTCAATCCTTAAGATGCCTGCAATTTATTTTGCAGATCAGTTGTTGCCAATCAGTTATTTATATGCAGCAGTGATTACCATTATCTTTGCGATTGTTGTAAATACCATTACAGACAAATCACTTGATAAGATTAATCCTGTAGAGGCGTTAAAATCTATTGAATAAAGACATAAAAATAGCCCCGCAATAGCGGGGCTAAAATTTTGCTTATAAGATGCAACTATCAAAAATAAATAATTCAAACTTATCTTTTGCGTTTTCGTATTCCTCTACACTTTTGATTGTGTAGGCAACGGATAGACCACCAAGGAGTTTGCACATGCGTCGAGAAATGTTGTGAGCATGTAAATGATTGTAAGCAATAAAGTCTGGTCTGGTAAGGAAGTTAAAAGGTAAATAAGGAAGAATCATGTATAACAATTTTCCTTTGTAGGTTTCGTTGCGGAAGAATTCTTCGCACAACTGACCTCTTAATACATCTGGTCTGTTTTTTCTATACCAGAGAAGTGCTAAAGGATGGAAACTTTCGATGCAGTAAATGCCTTTGTAGTCCTTTAATACTTCATTTGCTAATTCACAAACTCTAGTTTGTGCGCGATCTAATTTGAATTCTAAGATAAATGGAACTTTTCCGTCTACCACGCTTAAATATTCTTCAAAGGTTGGAATGGTTTCATTGGAATTTGCAAGTTTTAATTGCTTTAATTCTTCTAATGTGTAATCCCAAACCTTTCCATCTACACCACACATTCTTTTTAATGTGGCATCGTGGAATACGACTAATTTGTCATCTTTACTAAGCTGAACATCAAGTTCGATGCCATATCCAGCATCAACGGCTTTTTTAAAAGCCGCTAATGAATTTTCTGGAGCTTCAGAGTCATTGTCGAACAATCCTCTATGTGCATAATGTCTGTTATAGAAAGGAGTGCGATCGGCTCTGTTTATCATTCGTGGTGCAACCATAAATACGTAGATTAATAATAGAACCACGATAGTAATCAAAATATTCATAACTAATCTCCACCGATATTTATTTTAATCGTCAACGTCTAAGTTTTCTAATGCACTTTTCTTTTTCGCTGGTTTAGAATCACCATGTTTAACCTGAGACATGGTAATGATTGCGAGGATACAAAATACTACTGAATATGGGAATAATGTTCTGTAACCTACATTTTCTAATAACCATCCGGAAAGGATTGGTGTGATAACCTGTGCTGTCATAGAGAATGTGTAGTAGTAACCAGTGTATTTTCCAACGTCACCAGCAGATGCAATTTCTACAACCATTGGATAAGAGTTTACGCCGATAGCTGCCCATGCAAAACCAATGATACAGAAGAATACAACCATAACTGGTGAATACTGATCGAAGAGGCTGGCTGCGAAGAAACAAGAGCCTAACAGTGCAACACCAAGGATGATTGTTTTCTTACGACCAATTTTACTAGCGATAGAACCGATTGGAATATAACTGATGATAGCAGCAACTGTTGCTACTAATAAACAGTCAGCATATCCGCCGCCCTCTAAGCCCCATACTTCAACTGCATAACGAGAGAAAGCTGTTGTAACTGCGTTGTAAGCGATGAACCAGAATGCAACTGATACGAGGATGAAGCAAAGGCTTCGGAATACATCTTTTGGGAGCTTCTGTCCAGCATGGTCATCGACCTGAACATCTTCCTCTTCTGTAAGTCCTTCTGCAATTTCTAATTCTTCTCTTTCTTTGCGAAGTTTGTTTTCTTTGATAGTAAGGAATAAAACGATAACACTTACTGCCATTAAAATGCCTACTGCCATGAATAATGGGAAATAGTTTGGTTTTTCACCTTTGCCAACTAAAATCTTAATCATGATGAGTGTGTACACACCACCGACAGCGCCCATTAAGTTGATAACAGCGTTAGCTTTACTACGGAGAGGTTTTGGTGTTAAGTCTGGCATTAAAGCTACTGCAGGTGAGCGATAGGTTCCCATACTGATAAGTACGAAGAATAATCCGCCTACAAATAAGATAAGGTTACTAGTGTTATCTGCGATTGGCATGATAACGAGTAATGCACATGCAAGAGCAGTACCTACTAAGATGAAAGGGGTACGTTTTCCAATTTTTGTGTTTACTTTATCAGAAAGTGAACCAAAGATTGGAAGGAGGAACAATGCTAAAATATTGTCCGCTGCCATGATTGCACCGGTGATGGTTTCGCCCATGCCAAAGGTGTTTTTCAAGATGAGTGGTACTACGTTGTCATACATCTGCCAGAAAGCACTGATAGATAAGAATGCTAAACCGATAAGTACCGTTCTTTTGTAATTCAGTTTCATTTTACTTCTCCTTAATTTAAGTTATAATATAAAATCATTATACATGATGTGGGACAAAAAAGGAATTGGAAGATATGTAAATTTTCTTTTATATAAATTGGGAAAAGTGTCTTGATTTTGAGCAAATTAAATGGTAATATATCACTTGCTGATGCATAAATTATCTATGTAAGGCAAAACTTCATATGCGCGGATGTGGCGGAACTGGCAGACGCGCCAGATTTAGGTTCTGGTGTCCCCGACGTGCAGGTTCGATTCCTGTCATCCGCATGAAAAGATGTCACTCAGGTGACATCTTTTTTGTTGCACAAGCATGCCAAGGAAAGGTCCAGTGGAACTTTCTCTTGGTGTGAAAAATTTGTGAAAATGTGTCGAAAGGAGGAGCATATGCATTGACTATTTTTGGAAAACGTAGTACCATTATTTTATATAAAATTCGGATGGGAATGTGTAATTGTATACACAAAATAAATGAAAACATCGGAGGTCACTTATTATGGGTAAGAAAATTGGAACCAAAATTATGATTATGTTTGCTTTGATGACAATCATGTACTTGATTACATCGTTTTCAAGTGGTTTTGCACAGGAGCAGGCATTAGGTGGATTGAATCGTACTTATAACAACTGGGTTCAGTTGGAAAGATACGAAACAAAACTTGTAAAAGCTACAGATAACTGTAACTTTTACGCAAATATGATTGTGCATTATAAAATGCCAGCAGTGCAGGAGCAGTTAGCAAAGGGTATGCCTGCTATGATTGAAGAAACTCAGGGGTATTTTGTTGAAATGTATGCGATTATTGATGCATTAGAGACAAATGACTTAGAAGGCAGCGGCATGACAAAAGCAGAGGTTAGAGCTGTATTAGAAGCATATGAAGCGGCAGTTACAGATGTGCAGAATCAGGCGGCTACAGTTGCAAAGCTTTATTTAGCAGGTGATGTAGAAGGTTCTGTAAATGCAAATAATGGAGCAACTAAGAAATTAGAAGTATTAAGTGAAACTGAAACTGCATTTATGACTACAGTAACAGGATGTGCAGATGCTTTGATTGCAACAAAACGTGCAAATGTAGCAATGTATAAAGGAATTTCTGATAAGATGTTTTTCGTGTTCATTGGTGCAGCAGTTCTTATGATTTTCTATATTAATAAGACTGTTTCAAATCCAGCAAAAAATGCGAGCGGACATTTAACAAGAATTATTGAAAAGATTGATAACAACGAAGGTGACTTAACGGAACGTATTGAAGTTAAGACAAAAGACGAAGTTGGTCAGCTTGTTAGTGGTGTAAATGGATTTATCGAACAGCTCCAGGGTATCATGGTTAAAATTCGTGATGAGTCTAGCCATATGAATGAGCTTGTTGGAAATATTACAACAGGTATTAATGATTCTAATGAAAGTGCAAGCAGCATCTCTGCTACAATGGAAGAACTTTCAGCTAGTATGGAAGAAGTTGCAGCTACATTGGATGAAATCACAACAGGTTCCCAGGATGTATTAAATTCTGCAAACGAAATGAGTGATATGGCTGAACAGGGTAAAGACTTTGTAGGTGGTATCAAAGGACGTGCTATTAACGTTCGTAGTGAAGCTGAAACAAGTAAATCTACAACAACAGAAATGATGGCTGGTATTCGTGAACTCTTAGAAGTTGCAATTGAAAACAGTCGTAGTGTAGAACAGATTAATGAACTTACAAATGATATCCTTGGTATTTCCAGCCAGACAAACTTACTTGCACTTAATGCTTCTATCGAAGCTGCTAGAGCAGGGGATGCCGGTAGAGGTTTTGCAGTAGTTGCTGATGAAATTCGTGACTTGGCAGAACGATCAAAAGATACAGCAAACAATATCCAGGCAATCAGTGGAATGGTTACAAGTGCAGTAGAGGATTTGGCTAAGAATGCAAATGACATGATTGCATTTATTGATGAAACAGTACTTACAGATTATGATAAGTTCGTAGGTATGGCGAATACATATCATGAAGACGCAGATCATATGGACGAAATCTTACAGAACTTCTATGCAAGTGCTGAAAGACTTCGTGGTACAATGGCTCAGATGGCAGAAGGTATTGATGGTATCAATATCGCTGTAGACGAAAGTGCACAGGGTGTTACTTCAGCAGCTCAGAGTACTGGTGCTTTAGTAGAAGCACTCAGCACAATCAAGGGTGAAGCTGATGTAAACCGTGAAATTTCAGAAGACCTTCAGGACGAAGTTAACAGATTCAAAAATATTTAGTAGATAATGAGAAGAAATAGAAAATAGAAAGACAAGTCGTGCAAGTTTACTTGCTACGACTTGTCTTTTTGTTTTCGTGTTCGGCGAATAGCCGAAAGCGAGAAGTAGCAGCTAGCTGCGAATTCGAGCTCTTCTTCTCATTCTAATAGGCGCCAAGCCAAAGAGCGTTAATTCACCATAAGCGGAGGGTGTGATAAAAGCCGTATGGAAAGCTCTGTCATTTCCTCTTCAGATTTTTTAAAACCACTATGATACCAGAGAAAGAGTAATCCAATAAATCCACCTACATAGAAAGAGAAGATTTCATCATCATATTTGTTCCAATCAGCATGGATATATTTTTGCATGCCAAAGTCGATTTGTTTACAACAGAGTGTGCCTCTGGATGCGAGTAGGTGGTTTAATTGATTTTTCTCTAAAATATCTAGAAGAGATTTGTTTTCTTTCCAAAATGAAAAAAATGAGATTAAGCTTTGTTGCATGTGATTAGCAGAAATGGATTGGCTACATGCATAGAAATAATTATCAATCAGTGCGTAGAGTATATCGTCTTTACAATCGAATAGTCGATAAAATACATTGCGTGTCAGACCAGTCTGCTTGCACAAATCAGTAATTGTAATATCACGATAAAAACGTGTTTGCAGAGACGTCTGCAAAGCTTCAATAAACTGTAGTTGTTGCTGGGTAGTTTTTTGAGTGGTGCATTGACGATACATAGATTTCTTCCTTTTATTAATTGTAATATACTTATATATAATGTAATCTTACAAAAGTCGACACATTTTGTCAATTTGTCCAAAAAACAAACAAAAAAATTTCAAGAAAAGCAACAAAACTTGACTTTTGTTGCTAGTGTGAAAGGTGGTTTTTCAGTATACTTCTGTATGATGTATTATTGATGAATATTTTATATAGGAGGAAAAGTTATGGGAAAAGCAAAAGGCCCAGTAGCAAAACTTAACACAATGCATCACATTGGTTATGGTGCCGGTGACGCAGGTGGCGTAGTAATGCTCATGTTAATCAGCTACTTAGAACGTTTCTCACGTAATGTTTTAGGTGTTGATCCAGTTATTTATGCAGGTATTTTAGTAGTATGGAATGTATGGGATGCAATCAACGATCCACTCGTTGGTACATTCATGGACGTAATGTTCACAAAAGCTAAGAACAAAACAAACAAATTCCGTCCTTGGATTCTTCGTTCAATCCCAATCTTGGCAGTTGGTTTAATTTCATTATTCACACTGCCAACATTATTTGATGGTATGTTATGTATCGTTGTTCTCTTCCTTTCTAAGATCGTATTCGAACTTGGTTATACAGTTATGAACATCGGTATGGGTTCGTTACTTGGCGTAATGGCTACAAATGACGCAGAACGTGCTTCATTATCTTCAGCTCGTGGATTTGGTTCTACAGTTGGTGGTATGATTGGTGCAATGGCACTTCCAGTTGTATTATCTTCATTAGGTGAAACAGCATTTGGTTTTGGTGCTACAGCTGCTGTTGCTGCTGCATTAGGATGTTTCTTAGTATTCATTCACTATACATTTACTGTTGAACGTAACGTTGCTGCTCAGAATGCAGTTAAGACAGAAGCAGAAAAAGAAGCAGAAAAAGTTAAAATTACAGACATCCTTAACGTATTCAAAGTTAACCGTCCTTACTTAGCTCTTTGTGTTCACTCTATCTGTATTTGTTTCGTACAGGGTATTGCACAGGGTGCTTCTGCATACATGTATTCTGACGTTTTAGGTAATCTTGCATTACAGTCAATTGGTTCAGTTATCTCTATGCCAGTTATGTTTGGTGGTTTAATTATCGCTCCAATCTTAGCTAAGAAATTTGACCTCGTTAAGATTATCCGTACATTTATCTTAGTTGGATGTATCTTACTTGGAACATGTTTCATTTATGCTACAACAGCTGAAGCTATGATCCCAGTTCTTTACATTGCATGGTCAGGAATTGGTACTGGTTTAGTTACATTATCTGTACAGTTACAGTGGGGGCTTGTTGGTGAATCTATCGACTACAACGAATACCTTACAGGAAAACGTTCAGAAGGTGCTATTTACGGAACATTCTCTCTTACACGTCGTGTAGGTCAGACATTATCTGGTTCTTTAGCAGTACTTATGTTAAGCTGGTTTGGCTATCAGGCAGGTGCTGGTACAGCTCAGCCTGCTTCAGCAATCTGGGGTATCAAAGCAATGGTTATCCTTATCCCAGCTGTTATCGCTATGGGATCTTGGGCATCATTTAGATTCATCTGGAACATTGATGATAAAGAACGTGCAAAAGTTGCTGCATGGAAAGCTGAAAGAGCTGCAAAAGCTGAAGCTACAGATGCTGAATAAGAATTATTCCTTAGCATAATAAAGGATGTATAATAAAAATGCGTAGTAGATGAAAGTCTACTACGCATTTTTTATGCTTTATAGAAAGCAAGATGAATGTCCGATGGAAGTTTGCTTGGCATGCTTGTACAACAAAAAAGCAGCTTCCTTTCGGAAACTGCTTTCGTGGGCTTAAGTGGACTCGAACCACCGACCTCACGCTTATCAGGCGTGCGCTCTAACCGGCTGAGCTATAAGCCCATTTGTTTTCACAACAGTGTTATATTATCCCACTTTTTTTGCTTCGTCAAGCATTTTTTAGAAAAATTGTGAGAATATACAAATTTTCATGCTTATAGGAGTTTTGATGACCACTCATCTTTGTGTAAATCGTATTGTTCATTTATCCAGTCTACAATTTCACGTTTGCCGTCTTCTGAGAAAGAAGCGGTTTTGTCTAATTTCAAACTGTCATCTGTCAAATCAAAAATATATGGCCCCGGCCATACCCAGGCGTGAAAAATAGCTTCACTTTTTTCGGGCTTCTCCATTTTGATTAAAAATCGTAGTGGTTTAATCCAACCGGTGTATGAGGTTTTTTTATAATAATTCAGATTTAATACTTCATCGTAAGTAAGCATATTAAATTCCTCGTTTCTATTATTTGGTGCCTCTTATTATATCAAGTTTGATTGACCTTCTGCAATAAAGTTTCGATATTCCTTTGGAGAGATGCCGAATTCCTTTTTAAATGCACGATAAAAAGTGGAATAATCTTTAAAGCCAACTTTTTCACTTAACTCATCTAGACTATTTTCTTTTAGCATCATGCTTTTTGCTGCAATAAGGCGGCGCTGGGTTACATAGTGATAAAAACTGACATGCATTTTCTTTTGAAAAGTTTGTCCGATGGTGCTTTCACTGACATAAAAACGTTGTGCAATGTCTGTTAGAGAAATCTTTTCGTCAAGATGTGATTCGATGTAAGAAACAACGTCATCTAAGAGTTCTGGTTTTTCGCTTTTTAAGAGCTGTTTTTTAGAGTCTGTAAAAGCACGAATACATGCTACAAGTAGTAGCATCGTATTACCACAGAGCGAAATTTGCCAGCAAGATTTTTTGTCATGAGCTTCTTTTAAACCTTGTTGAAAGTAGTTTCCAATATATTCATATGGAGTACCAGAGGTACGAAGAAGAAATATTTGTTCTTTAAACTGTGGTGTATAAGAGGGAAGAAGGAGGCTAGTTGATTCTATAAACTCATTACTTACCCAAAGAGCAATCCTTTTATAAGGCTCGGCTAGTTCGGATGGAAATAGGGGTTTGTGTCCGATACCAGGTGGAATAATGATAATATCACCACGCTGTAATAAATACCGCTTCGTGCCTGCAAGATACTGAGTGCCACTGTTACTGAGTACATAGATAATTTCATAGAAACTGTGACTATGCAGATTTACGGGGATGTCTCCAAGACTGATGTCCATATGTGTATCCACGTACCTAGAGCTCATTTCTAATTCCTGATAGATGCCAGAAAAATCAATGCCGCTTTCTAAGATTTCTTTTTGTGCATCTAGCGGGTTGATTTCGAAAAGATTGGATAATAGTTTGACTTGGTCTATTTTCACAAATTCGCCTCCCTTGCTTTAGTAAATATAAATAAAATATAAACTAGAGTTGAGAGATTTGCAATATTTTTAGCGTTATATGCAATTTAAATTGCAAGTTTTTTGTTGTATGATTAAATTATCATATAATGATTGTAAAATTCAAAGGAAAAGGAGAGAAACAATTATGTCAAAAGAAAAGACAAAATCAGGCTTAACCTTTAAACACAAATTTGGTTATGCCCTTGGTGATGCTGGTGGATGTATGACATTTGCTATCATGGGTAGTACATTTACATTGTACTGTACAAATGCATTAGGATTAAATACAACACTTCTTGCAACACTTTTACTTATTTGGAACACATGGGATTTCATTAATGACCCACTTATGGGTGCTTTGATGGATAAAGCATTTGCGAAGAAAAAGAATCCAAAAGGAAAATTCCGTCCATGGTTACTTCGTGCGGCACCTATGGTATCTGTTGGTTTTATTGCACTTTGGTCAGTGCCTCAGTTCTTTGATGGTGTAGCTTTAGTTGCAATGCTTTTCGTACTTAAGATTTTATACGAAGGTGCATACACAATGTTTAACATCCCTATGGGATCTTTACTTGCAGCAATGGCTGATACAGATCAGGAACGTGCATCATTATCATCTGCACGTGGTTTCGGTTCTATGATTGGTAACATGATTCCTGTTATTTTAATGCCACTTATTATTACAGCATTCGGTGGAGAGAATAACCCAACTGGTTATGCGATTGGTTCTGTAGTTTGTGCGGTTGGTGGTTTAATTATGATGTTAGGTCACTATGCTCTTACAGAAGAACGTAATGTTGTAGAAAACCCAGAAGGACAGGATGAAAACATTAAGATTACAGATATCTTAAACGTAGTAAAAGTAAACCGTCCATTCGTTGCACTTTGTATGCATGGTTTATGTATCTGTACTATGCAGTATGTAGGCAGCACATTATCAAACTACATGTTTACTGTAGTTTATGGCGATTTAACATTAGCAAGTATGGGTTCTATTCTTTCTATGCCACTTATGTTCATCACATTAATTGGTGGTCCTATTCTTGCAAAGAAATTTGGACTTGAAAAAATGATTCGTGTTTGCTTATTAGCAGGTTCTGTTATTTATTTAATCCTCTTTGGATTACATATGACAATGGATGTAAATCCATACGTTCATATCATCATGAACTCACTTGGTATGGGTGCAGCTAGTGTATCTATTTACATGCAGTGGGGTCTTGTTGGTGAAGCAATCGACTACAA
>JAFQWG010000107.1 GCA_017407605.1 Agathobacter sp.
ATACCACCTACATAATTTGCATTTAATGTATCCATATTGCCGATATTCTTACAATCAAAGATAGCACCAATAACCATCTCTCCAGCAATTCCACCTACATAGTTTTTTGTAGCAGCTATTGTTCCATGATTTTTACAATTACGAACAACCAAACGAACCGTTGCCTCTCCATTAGAAGACATGTCGCCATTTACTTCTACATCATCTTCATTTGTATTATTTTCAGAATCTAACATACCTGCAATACCACCTACTGCAGTCACACCAGATACCTTACCATAATTTGTGCAACTCGTAATTTTTCCTATAGTGTCCTGCTCTCTGTCATCACGAGATATATCATTCACCTCAAAACCGGCACTAAGTGAATTCATGGAATTCGTCATTTTTTCCATTTCATTCAAAAGGTTATCCATTTTTTCTGTTACTCCACTTGTATCAATCGTTCCATACATATTTGAAGTTTCGGTGTAGACATTATTTAACGAACTACTCATGGAATTTACTGCGGCTGAAAGTGCATCTTCATCATATTCTCCCGTTTCTGGATCTCTAGAATTCTCAAGTGCATCCATAGAATCCTTCATATCGTTCATATCATCATCTAGGTAAGAAGTATCCGTATTTATACCAGCGGTCATTTCCTCTACGCTCTTTGTTAACCCTTCCATAGAATTCATAACAGAGTTCATACGATAAGACATTGTTTCCATTGGATCTGGTCCAAAATCCAAAACAATACTAGGCATAAACTGTCCCGTAATACCGCCTACACCATCAGCACCTTCTACCATGCCATAATTCACACAATCTACTACATAACCATTTTGTGTACCAACGATACCGCCTACGTTATAACCCATTTTCTTGTAGCCAACATTTGATTTGTTATAACACGCACGAATTACACCACTACTCTTACCGGCAATACCTCCGATTTCTGTTGATGTATCTATTCTTTCATAGGTAGTAAGGCTCTCCAAACTTATCGAATTTACATCCAGACCTATACTATTTTGTGAACTCTTTGTGTTTACTTCTGCCTGATTGGTTGTATAGCGAATTACACCTGCATTTTTACCAACGATACCACCTATAACATGATTTCCATGTACAGAACCATTTACAATACAATTTTCCACAATACCAGATGCCTTGTTAAATCCAACTAAGCCACCGATCTGTTCTTTACCTGATACTTCACCCAAGAAAGAACAATCTACAATTTTACCAGCATTGCAGCCTGCAATAGCACCAACCATCTTACTAGTACCTTCTGGTAAAATTTCACCTTCAATATGTAAATCATTTACTTCTGCTGTTTTTTGAAGATAACGGAAAAATCCCACTACAGAAGCTTCATGTTCCATATATAATCCTGTAATTTTATGTCCAAGCCCTAAAAAAGTTCCTCCAAATGTTGGAATCCCTTCAAATTCCACACTAGACATATCAATGTCATTGTCTAAGACAACCGTCTTATCTATGCTCCATGTATCTAATACACATTCTTCTGCTAATGATAGAATATCTTCTGCTGTAGCAAGATGAATCGCATCCACTGGAATCTCCATTTCTTCTACTGCACTATTCTCAACTTCTGAATCTGCATCCGTAGGATTAGCATATACTGCCATAGGTGCAAATGATAAACAGCCAACAAGAGCCATACTAAATAATCTTAATCCGATATTATTATACTTCATCACTTGTACCTCCTTCCTCATCGTTTGCCACAGAATCAGCATACGCCTGTTTTGCTTTTTCTGCAGCAAGTGGATCATGTTCCTGCATTTCAATCGAAAGATTATTAGCAAGCACTGCTGCATGTACACGACCATATACAACCGCATCTACTTCGCCTTCGATAATACCTTCTACCCATCCATGCATATGTCCTTTGACACGCATTGTTCCAAAGTCATCATATTCTGAAACAGGTACATTAATTCCCTTCATCACAAAGCTTGTGCGTTCAATCAATTTGTCACCAATCACTAAAATACATGGTAAAACAAATAAAACTAATATCATAGAAATGAGAGTACCACGACCAATACATTCACCCATTACAGCGTTCGTAGGTTCTGTACTAATAATTCCGAGCAGGAAACCAGTAGAAGCCATGATAACACCTGAAGTCATAACGGTTGGGAATGCTTTATTAATTGCAACTGTAATCGCATCTGCTGGTGACATATGTTCTTTTTCTTCCTTGTAATGACTAGATATAACAATCGCATAGTCAATGTTACACCCCATCTGAAGGGAACTAACAATCAAATATCCCAAGAAATATAATGGTGTATTCATAATCCAAGGGAATGAGAAATTCATCCAAATACTACCCTGAATTACTACAATTAAAAGGACTGGTAAACCTGCTGATTTAAATGTAAATAACAATACTGCCATAACCAATAAAATTGACATAACTGAAATAATGATATTATCTGTTGCAAATGTAGAAGAAAGATCTCTACTTGCTGCAGAATTTCCAATTGCATATACTGGTTTGTCATAATGCTTATCAGCAATATCATGTATCTTTTCTAAGAAAGCATAAGTATCTTCACCTTCATCTGGTAAGTCAAGATATACAACCATACGGCTATATTCTTCTGTCTGAAGCTGCTCTTTTGCCATATCAAGCATATCGAGCATTTCAAGCATCTCACCCATCTCTCCATCCATCTCTAAGCCTATATCATCGATAGTATCTTTTAAATAACAGAACAAGTCAAAGATTGGCACACGAACATTTTCCATATCAAGAAGTTTTCCATACTGGTCATCTTCCATGAAATACATCGTATACATCATCTCTACCAAATCATAGTCTACACCTAATACTTCAGATAATTCTCTAGGTGTAAGCGCATCCGTAAGCATATATCCATCCATGAGTTCTGTATTTGCAAGACCCATTGTGGACTTTACGCCTTCACAGGCCCCTATTTCTTTCAAAATCTGAGCCTCTGCTTCATAATCTCCTGTTGGAACTAAAATCGCAACCATATTGTTTGTTCCAAATACATCATTTACTTTAAAGAATGCTTCCTGACGTTCGCTCATATTATCTCGTCTAAGTGTAGTTGTCGAATATGTAAATGGACAATTATTTGATAGGAAAAATGCTCCTACTAACAACACTGCAAAAATAGTTGTAATAACCCATCTGCTCTTCACACAAAATCTACCAATAAAAGAAGCATCTGGTAAAAGTTTTTTGTGCTTTGTCTTGTCAATCCATGGCGAGAAAATCATTAAAAGGCCTGGCATCAGAGTAAATACCGAAACCAAACTTAACAATACACCTTTAATAAGTACAACCGCCAAATCCTGTCCAATACCGAAATTCATAAATGATAATGCAAATAAACCACCTATTGTAGTCATAGAAGAAGCTGTAATTTCAGGGATTGCCTTTGACAATGCCTTGATACAAGCTTCTCTTGCAGGAAGAAGTTCTCTTTCTGCACTAAATCGATGCGCTAAAATAATTGCATAATCAATACCCATTGCAAGCTGTAATAATACCCCTACTGAGTCAGAAACGAAACTGATTTCCCCCAACAAATAGTTCGTCCCCATCTGTAACAGAGCAGCTGCTCCAAACGACATAAGAAGCACAGGTACCTCCGCATATGCTGTGGAGGTCATAATCAATGCGGCCAAGATAATCACAATTGCAAACCCCATAATCTGCATCATCTGAACTGCCAAATCTGCTACCTGATCATATCCAACCGTAGTATCTAATGTGTAATCATAATCTGCTACAATTTCCTTAATATTTTCAACAGATTGCATGGTTTCTTCATCTAAATCCTTGCCATCAAAACTAATGGACAATAAAGCATAGGCATCCTTGTAATATTCCTCACTATTATTAAAGTCTACCATTGTAACGCCATCCACATCCACAATTTGATCATAAACCACTTTTGCTTCGTCGTAAGTAACGTTTGCTAACATAAGACGTGCTGATGAAAACATTGCAAAATGTTCATTCATGGTCTCAAGCCCCTGTCTAGTCTCCGCTGTTTCATCCAGGTATACGGTTACATCAGTCTCTACCTGTTTCCAGTTCATTGAAAACAAACAGAAAATTATCGCAACTATGTAAATTAAGAAAAACAAATTTCTCTTATCTACAATAAACCGGGATATCGTTTCCATTATATTTCCCGATTTCTGTTTCTCCTCCATCTCTTTATACCTCCTTATTTTCCTGTAAATCTCATTCTTTAGATTTAGTTAAAAACGAATTCTATGCCAACCTGACTTTGTATTTTTGAAAATAGACTTTGAATACTTCCAGCTATGCCGATCTCAATAGAATTAATTTTGTTACCTTCTACGACAATTTCGACATTTCCTTTGGACAGCTTAATCATTTCTTCTATACTGCTTGGAAGGACGCTTTCCGTTATCTGTCTCATCGCTCTTTTATCAAGCCTTAATTTATAATGAAAAACACCATTTTCTTCTACACAGCTAATTTCCCCTTCAGTACACATAAGTGCAATCATTTCAGGTAAATTTTCAATCTCTGACGTATTTTCTATGTCAGATGGATTTGTTTTAAGTTCTGACAAATCATATGTCTTCTTAAAACTGATGAAACTACCATTCACTGATATGGTTACTTGACCCTCTATGTTTTCCTGACTAGATAAATCTGCAAAAGCAACCATAAGACGATACAAATCTTTTGTGATGCAGAATAATGATTCTTTATCCACATTTTGAGCAGCACTTTGTATCACATCAGGTATCTCGTATTCACCACTTTCTAGAATAACAAAGTTATCTACTCTCACTTCGAGCAGCATCTCTTTCCCTTTTACTATTGCACCACCGGAATATGCTACCGAAGTTAATTGCTTCTCTTTTGCGGTGATATCTACTCTTAAACTGTCTATTTCCGATAGTTCCTTATAAATATCAGGCATCACACTTCCAACAAGTGACATTGCATCTTCCCCAGACACTTCAATCGTATATATCTCTTCCTCATTCTCTTTTGTTGTGGTAATTTCAAGAGCCTCGTATAAAGCAGCAATCTGCGCAAACATGTCTGCATCAATGCTTTTTATATTTACTTCTGCTTCATTATCACTAATCAAAAAAGCCTGTCCATTTTCTAAATATAAGACATTGTCTATGATATATGCAGAATGTCCTTCCTGCTCAATCACTATAGCTGTCTCATTTTCTTTTTTTAGTAAATACATCTTTGTATGGATGACTGTTTCTTTCCCCGAAACAGCAAGCTTTACATTTACATCCATTGACTGGTTTTCTGCACCAATAATAGGTTTTAGCAATGCTGCGATTTCACTTCCACTTTTCGCTTTTGGAAAAAACAACACCGCTAAAATTAATATTGCTACGACAAAAACCAATCCTACCCCAATAAATATTTTTGTCTTCTTTTTCATAATACTATTATTTTATTACATCTGTTTTCTACTGAATTGACTCTGCTACAAATTCTGCAATCGCTCTTGCTCCATCATTGTTTGGATGAATACCATCTTTTACAAACCATTCTGGATGCGCTTCTGTAAGTGAATGTACATCGATAATCTTTACTTTTGCTTCATACTGTGCAAAATATGCCTCAATTTCTGCTGCAATTTCATCTACAATTGCTGGCTGAATATCGTATCCTGCAATTCCTGTTTCTGGATCATTCTTCTCTGTATAATAAGCTTCTGCACATAGTCCTACATAAATTTTAGATGGTCTATTTGCCCCATTTAGATAAGAATCCAATAATTCTTTATAATTTTTCATAAAATCATCCATATTTGTCCAGTTCTCTGGTTTAGAATCATTGGTACCGAGCATAAATACTAAAACATCTGCTTCATAATCCAATCCATTCTGATACACTTCACGGCTAATATATGGCTGATCGCCGTTAGGGTTAACACAAGCTCCACTTGAGCCAAAATTTGCCACATGGTAGTCATCACCAAGAATCTTTTGAAGCTGTGCTGGATAATTATTTTCTGCCCAATCAGAAATACCATGACCATATGTAATACTGTCGCCTACACAAGCAACTTTAATCTGTCCCTCTTTTGCATCTGTATTTGCATACTGTCCGGACAAACCATTACTTTTTAGATACTGAAACCCAATCACACCTACTACGAATATAATCCCAACTACGATTAATACAATTTTTAATCCTTTTTTCATCTTTATATACCTTCTTTTGCTGTCTATTCTTATTTCACTTTAACTTATGTATTCTTTAACGTGTTCTCCAACTCTACTTTTACTTTCTTTGCAAGCTGACACATTTCTTTTGTTACTGTCATCTCCTGACTAAAAACCATGTAACTATAATACTGACTAAGTTTTGTCAAATTTTTAAGAAGCGAATCACTCACTATTTTACGAATTTCTAATCGTTCTTTTCCATTGAGATGCTTAATTGCTTTCCAAGGATTTGTGCCTATATGTGATATTGCAAGTCCCTTTCCTTTTTCCATAAGCAACTGTTCAATATCCTCATAGTCCTGCAAAAATTCCTGCAAACTCCCAAACTCTGTATCACTACTACTAATTTTTTGTTTGTATTGCAGACTTGCTCTAGAAAGCTTATCTGGATCAACTACTATAATGACAAAATAAATGTTAAATAGTAATGCACCGAACACTAACAATATCGTTTGAAATCCCCAAAAACGATATGCCTCTTCTGCTATCATCTCACAGCCAGCGTCATATATCACAAAAGAAAATGATGATGCAATTACCACCAAACAAATAACAGATAAAAACAATACCATATTGTGATATCTCTTCTTCAAGAGAGCAATAATATCTTCTAGATATTCATCATTTTCCGCTTTTTGCTGTAGGCGATCCAGAAAGAATATATATCCTGTAAGCGTCAATCCATATAATCCTGCTACTACTTCTGCACTTGTTGTTAAAACGTCAGATACTGCTTCCATAGAAAAAACCATAAGTGGCGAAACACTTAAGCCAACAATAATCCATTCCATATATAGACCAGCAAAAGCAATTCCTATCCAAATTAACATACTTGGATGTCTTTTTAGCCAGCTTATCATATGGTTTCCCATTTTCTTAATACTATCTATTCGTTCTTTCATGTATTTTACTCCAACAAACTACATATATCCTTTTGATATACGCATAATCATCTTGGCAAGTTCTTCTGTAATTTCATCCAGAGAACAATCTATCTCATCATTAAGCCATCCTATATAAATATCTACAACGCCTCCCATAAAGAAGCGCACGATAAATTCTTTTTCAAAAGAATTGTCTTCCACTCCAGGAATTTTGATAGTTTTTAACGTACGTTCAATCAAGATGTTCTTAATAGAAGATAATTGCTTCACCGCAATATTAGAGTCCGCAAGCAAACGATACAATTCATTATTTTCTTCTGTCATCTTAACTATTTCTTTTAATAAAGGCTTTGGATTTTCTAAAAAATCCCTAAAATCGATATCATCTAATACCTTCTGTGTATAATCTACAACTTCAATCTGAATTTCTTCTATAAGCCCTAATACGTCTGGATAATGTGCGTAAAAAGTCGAACGATTAATTTCAGCCACTTTAACAATGTCTGTTACTGTAATCTTTTCAAAAGACTTTTCTTTTAATAATTCCATAAAAGCACGACGAATTAGTTTTCTTGAACGCACTGCACTACGATATTCTTTCTTTTCTCCCATTTCATACTCCTTACCTTTGTATAAAATACCTCATTTTTATAATATCAACAATATATCGGATTTTCAAGAAAGCAGCCCCGCCAATTTCAAGCATTATGTCGGATTTTGTATAATAATTTTAATATTTCAAAAAAAACAATAATTTCACACACGTTGTTGGTTTTCCAACATTCCCTTGAACTTGTTGATTGTCTGAAAAAAAATATAATGATATGATTATTGTGTAACTAAAACTCCCCGAAGATTATTAAAA
>JAFQWG010000108.1 GCA_017407605.1 Agathobacter sp.
GCTTTTTCACGTTCCTCCAACTCTGCCTCACGCGCTTCCAATGCTTTTTCACGTTCTCGAAGTTCTACTTCTTTTTCCTGAAGTTCCACTGCCCAGCCTGCGTATTCATTTTCAATCGCTTCACGATAATTTAAGATATTGACGCTGTTGCTGCTAAGCTCATTGATGAGAAACATACCGATAACCGATATTCCAAATACAATTGCAAAAAATAATGCAATGTAAAATGGCTTACGATATTCGCCACCCACTTTTTTGTCAATCTTCTTTGTGATCTTTTGAACTGGGCGTTCTTCTTCCACCTTTGGTGGCTCTATTTTTGCCACCTTGATTGGTGGAATATCCGCACGTGCGATGTAATTGGAAGACAATAATATATTTTGAAGTTCTACCAAAAAGCGCTGTCCAACTGGCGTTACAAAAAGTTCCTGCTCAAGTAATTTTTTATAGAGTTTGAACACAACTTCTGGGTTATTTAAAGCAGTACGTTCTTTGATAAAACGCACACCTTCTTCTTCTTTTTTTGCAAGTTCGGCAGTTGCCTCATCTTCAAATAAAAATCCATCTACGTTATACATAAATTCTCTCTCTTAATGCGAAACTAGAATCCAATTCTTTTACGAAGGGAATCTCTTTCTTTTAATTCACCCGACTGATACAACTGGATGAGTTCTTTTAAGTCCTCAATACGACGCTGCATCTTTTTACCATAATCGGTATCGCCCACAAGTACACGCTTATCAGAATATTCGATAACCTCAAACTTGGATACGATATCCATTTCTTTTCTTACCGCTTCATCTGCAGACACAAATGGTTCATGTGCAGAAAGTGTAAGACCATAAGAGTTGTAAGTAAGTGTGTAGCCCGCAATACCAGTCTTGCTTTGATAAGTCTTTGAAAAACCACCATCGATTACGATTACTTTACCCTTACTCTTAACTGGACTTTCGCCGTCTTTTAAACGTACTGGTACATGTCCATTAATGATATGTACAGCTTTTCCCTCTAAGCCAAATTCTTTTAAAATTTTCTTTGCAATTTCTGGCTTATCAATAATACGATAATAATCGTTTTTGCTCTCGTGATGCAATTTCTTATCGTCTACAAAATAACGTTCAAAAGTTGCCATTTTATGACGACCATAAATTGGTGAATTTGGAGCAGTCCAAAGATACCAGATTAAATCTCTTCCCTTATCTTTTTCTTCCTGATTCTGTGAGAAGAATGCTTTACGAACATGTGATTCTAACACATCATATAAAGCTTTTCCATCATATTCCTGTCCAAATACATTTACCTTTGTAAAATTTCCTTTTTTATCCATTGGTACACAACCATGGTAAAGCAAATTGTCATTGTGAATACGATACAAGCTACCATGTTTTAATAAAAACTTGGCGTGTTTCTGTAGTTTTTCACAGTGACGGAAAGATGATTTTAGACGCATCATTACTTCCATTTCATCTTCGGTAAGCTCATATGGATTGTTTGGATCTACAGTTGGTAGATTCATATCTTCCATCTTGTATTTCTTGCCTTCAATGGTAATCGTACCTTTCTCGAAATCAATATTATGAAGACGACACTGGTCCTGCATACCAAATTCTGGGTATTTCTGAATAAGCTGTCCATCTAATTTAAAACGAATGATAGCGATTGCTTTGTGCATTTTACGCACCATTTCATTTTCGATTTTTGTTGTATTGCTATTATTATCCTTCTGAACAAAACGGTCACATGGGTCATTTTCATATACTTTCATTGCAAGAGTTGCAAGTGGAAGCATGTTGATTCCATATCCTTCTTCCAAAAGGTCTAAATTACCATAACGGATACTTGTACGAATAACAGCTGCAATACAGGCAAGATGTCCTGTTGCTGCCCCCATCCATACGATATCATGGTTGCCCCACTGTATGTCCACCGAATGGTACTCACATAATTCGTCCATAATTTTATGTGGTGCTGGCCCTCTATCATAGATATCACCAAGAATATGTAAGTGGTCGATAACCAATCTTTGAATCAGTTCTGCTAAAGCCACAATAAAACTTTCTGTCTGCCCCAATTCAACAATCGTATCTACGATTGATTCATAATAGGCTTCCTTGTTTAAGACTTCCTGTTTTTCTGTAATAAGTTCTTCGATAACATATGCGTAATCTGCGGGCAAAGCTTTACGAAGCTTTGCACGTGTATACTTGGAAGATACAATTTTACATACTTCAATTAAGCGGTATAAAGCCGTTTTATACCAGCTCTCCATATCTGTTTCCGTCTGTTTTACAAGAGCAATTTTCTTTTGTGGATAATAGATAAGTGTCGCCAAAGCCGTCTTATCTGTTGCACTAAGTGTACGTCCAAATACATCATCAATTTTTTTACGTACAGCACCAGAACCATTACGAAGCACATGCGAGAATGCATCATATTCGCCATGAATGTCAGAAAGGAAATGTTCTGTTCCTTTTGGCAGCTGAAGAAGCGACTGTAAATTGATAATCTCAGAAGACGCTGTACTAATAGTTGGATATATTTCTGCTAAATGTTCATAATAATGTATATTTTCTTTGTTCAAAACCAATCCCCCGCTATTCTAACATAATTTTAATAATTTCTTTATCTGTACCGTACATCCCCTGTCTTGCAAGTTTTCCAACATTTGCGATAGTATTTTCTACACCTTTGGTTACGATACCTTCGCCACCATAAAACTGATGACCATTCTTGTACATCTCATATCCTAGTATACCACTTTCGACTGCCATTGCAATCTTTGCAGCACAGGAAGATTTTGCACCATCACAAATCGTACCAGAAAGAATCGCAAGCGAATTTACAATTGTATGTGCTATTTCTTTGAATCTGCCACCATTTAAATATGCAATCCCTGCTCCACAACCTGCACCTGCACTAATAGCACCACAGTATGCAGAAAGACAGCCAATACCTGTTTTTAAGTGTGTGGTAATCAAATCGGAAAGTAATACTGCACGAAGCATCTCATCTTCGGATTTGCCCATTTCACGCGCATATACGACTACTGGAACAGAAGATGTAATTCCCTGATTACCACTTCCAGAAATAATGCAAACAGGCATCTCGCAACCATTCATACGAGCATCTGAACCTGCTGCGGCAAAAGCACGTGCCTTCTCAGCAATTGTACAATTGCCCTCTTTGTATATAATTTTTCCAATGCAAGCACCATATTCGCCTTTTAATCCTTCTTCTGCGATTGCCATATTGCTTGCAATCTGACGATTTAATAACTCTCTTACATCATTAAGATTTACTTCATCTACAAATGCAACGATATTTTCTACCGTTAAAAGTGTACGATCCGTCTTGATCCCGCCGTCCTCTTCTTCTGCTTCATTTTTCACAAGGACTTGCCCATTCTTCTCAACATATACCAGATTTGTATGACGATCCAAAAGGCGTACCTTTACTTCATCCGTATCATTTTTCATCACAAGCAGAATTTCAAAGATATGATCGGTTTCAAGTTCTCCTACTTCAATCGGGCATGTCTCTATCATCATCTTCATTTTAGGTATATCATCTCTGGTAAGGCCTGAAAGCACTTCGAGCACAAGGTCTGATCGATTCGCAACTGTACCTGCTACGACTGCTGCCGCAATTCCATGCATCCCACCTGTCGCTGGTACAACCACGCTCTTTGTATTTTTTATTATATTCCCACTAAGGCCGATTGTAATTGCAGTCGGCTCATTACCCAAATATCCACGTGCAACTGCTGCTGCATAAGCGATTGCAATCGGCTCTGTACATCCCATCGCAAGGTGAAGTTCTTCTTTTAGTATGTCACAATAAGCGCTATAGGTTTCATTTGTAAGACTCATAATGCTCTCCGTATTCTTTTCCAAAGAAATTTCCTCTAAATCCATTATTTCTAGCTTAAAAACTTCAATAAGTATACCACACAAATTTATAAAAAAGAGGAAATTCGCAAAAAAAGTTAATATTTTTCAAAATCCGCCGATATAGACAGTACATAAGGCATGGATCCAAGCCGATGCCGCGGAAAACATCCGCCGGATGTATCCGTCGGTACACTAATGTAATCAAATTTTGGACAGACCAGGGATGGCACTCTGTTAGGAAAAGGAATTTTCTCACAGAACGCCATCCTTTTCTTTTCCAATGAAAGGAGTCAATGCAAAAGAATAGGTACCGTCCTCGCAAGAAAGAGGGATGATATCTTGATTATTCAAAGTAGTAATTTAAACTCAAGTGCCAGCAGACGTTACCAGTCTATGGAATCCACCTATACGGAACATAAACAATGGGACAATGCAACTGGCACAAACTTTACCGAAGTCTGTAGTTCCGTCGTAAAAAAAGAGGAACGCTCAGGCTCTAAAAATGGTGCGTATTGTGACGTACCACTCGACAAAACAGATGCATCAAACTATGATTTTTCCAGCGAAGAATTTCCATCTGATGCATTAGAAGGAACTCCATCCACCATAAGTGGCGAACTCGAAGACTTAATGGGAGGTTTTAAAAGTTACAAAGCCACTTCGATTCCTACTGTTCAGGAACGAATTGAAATGGTGCGTGATTTGCAGCAAAAGACGCTCGATTACCTGCTTCGTATTCTCTTTGGAGATAAACCAGAGAATGTACGCGATGTCAACCATATTGACCGAACCACTACGCCTGAAGTGCAAAGTGCAAATAATCCCATCACAATGGATGCTGAACTCTTAGCACAAAATCTTGGCACTGGTGGACATCATGAATATTTCTACTATTATGCTGAAAAAGAAGTAACCTGTTTTAACACCACAGGTACTGCCATTACTGCAGATGGTAGAGAACTTAGCTTTAACATCAGTCTTGAAATGTCACGTTCCTTTACGGAGATGGCTTCTGAATCCATTGATTTTGGACAGCCACGTCTCTGCGACCCACTGGTAATTAATCTAAACAGCAATGTGGCTAGTGTATCTGACCTGAAATTCTTCTTTGACCTGGATGCAGACGGCACGGAAGAAGAAATCTCTATGCTTAATAGCGATAGCGGCTATCTGGCTCTCGACAACAACGAAGATGGTGTTATTAATGACGGAAGTGAACTTTTCGGCACACAATCTGGAAATGGTTTCAAAGACTTACTTGCCTATGATGAAGATGGCAACGGTTGGATTGATGAAGCAGATTCTATCTTTGATAAGCTTAAAATCTGGTCTATGGATGAAAATGGCAACGCTACCCTTATCGACTTACTCGAAGCCGGTGTGGGTGCCATCTACTTAGGCTATGAAAACACAGAATTCTCACTAAAGAATGCTGAGAATGAAACAAATGCCGTAATACAAAAAACCGGCTTATTCCTCTATGAAGATGGAAGCGCCGGCACTGTACAACAAATGGATTTGGCAGTGTAAAACACTCTCAAAAAAAGGTCTCGAGTTATGATATAAAATTCTCTTAAGTAGACAGGGTAACCAACCACAGTCTACCTGAAGAATGATTCTATCATTACAAGAGACCTCTTTTTAACTTTTATATCAATTAAATTACTCTCCGCTAGAAAGCATATCAATAATTTGTCTAGCATCTGACACAGTAGCAAGTTCAATTCTTTCTGCCGCCTCTAACACAATTATGTCAGCTGCCTTTATCTGATTTACAGTGTTGTCAAACAATAATGCATCTCGATAAACCATATAGGTTGAGTCAAAATCCTTAAACAAGTATGGCGCCATTGCAACAGAAAAAGAATCACCTATTAAAGCTAAGTGTTTATCATTTCCCGTTTCAGCAACATTTAAACAGCCGAATCCATCATAAGAAGTCGCTCCCTCTATATCTGGTTTGTATTCTATGCTGTATTCTACACTTGACTGATAATTTGAACCATCCAATGCTCCCATAGCTACTAGATCGCCTCCGCCACCAATCGTTTTATCAAAATTCAAAGAAAACAAATTCGTTGTTGGCATACCTAGAGCAGCACACAAACTCTGTTCCCCAATATAAGCCCCCGCATTATTCCAATGTGTATCCTGTTTAAGGTATACTTCCCAGTAAATCTTTGCTTGTTCAAGTTCTTTCTTTGGATATATGATATTTACATCTGAATTTGCACTGACATAGTCCACTATAGCCTCTACTCTTTTTTTCTCATGTAGCACTTCATATGTAGGCATATACTCCGAATAAATCTGCTCTTTATTAGGGCAAATCATTATCACTAATTCCTTTCCCTGTTCCTTGCAGATATTATCAAGTTCTACATAAGTACTTAAATATAATTGCAATTCATCACTGGTAGGCATATTTTCAGCCTTATAATATCCTAAACTATCATTACCTAAATAAAACAACCA
>JAFQWG010000109.1 GCA_017407605.1 Agathobacter sp.
AAAGAATCAGAAAATGATAACCAAAATGTTATAATCGAATTACGATAAATAACGATTTAGCTCAGAATTTAATTTAACAAAATACAACGAAATAGGCATGTATATATTAACTTTACACACGCTTTCGCTCTGACGTCACGTAGCGGTACTAAGCTCGCAGCAACTGACGTCACTGCTTGCTAAGTACCGACGCTCCTTTAAGGTGTCCAGTTAATATATACATGCCTATTTCTGTTTTTCTAATAATTAAAATCTAAGGTCGCGAAGCGACATCTACTATAAGAGTACGTCGCTTCGCGACTAATGATATAGGTTTTGAATTTCAGTTCATAAAGGTAAGAAAAGGACTCTATATATTGAATGGCGACCTTGAAAAACGTCGGCGCTTAGTGAAAGGCGATTTTTAATCGTCTTGAACTTAGCATCCGTTACGTTTTGAGAGAGCGAAAGCGTTCGCATATTCAATATATAGAGTCCTTTTCGTGAGTTTAGATAAACTGAAATTCTAAGCTAAATCGTTATCTTATTCTAACTTAAATCGGCTTACTTCTTTATTCAGAAGTTCCGCAATATCCATATTGCCATTTGCCTGATGCTGAATATCATTTACACTCGTAGTAAGTGATACCGAAATTTCTGATACACTACTAATTCCTTTTGCACTTTCATCCACTGCAATGTTTGCAGACTCAATACTTTCACGAATGGAATCCATATTACTCTTCAACTCCTCACAAGAAGCTGTAAAGTCTTGCATGGTTGATGACATTTCATGAATATTCTGTTTGTAATCGTAAGCTGTTTCCTGTAACTGTTGGAAACCACCCATGGTAGTTTCATCAATAAATGCAAGCATCTGTTCAGAAGCTTTTGCAAGTTCTTCTACTGCTTCAATTACTTCACCACTCACTTGGCGAATGCGTGAGGCTGATTCTGCTGAGTCCTGAGCAAGCTTACCAATTTCATCTGCAACTACCGCAAAACCACGTCCTGCATCTCCTGCTCTAGCTGCTTCAATGGAAGCATTCAAGGCTAACAGATTTGTCTGATCCGCAATACTTAAAATACTTGTCGTTAAAGTTTCAATTTCATTTACAGCCTTAGATTTTTCAATCTTATCTGCTACTGTCTCAGAAAGCTGATTTGACATTGCTTTTGCTTTATCCTGTGACTCAATTGATACATCATATACACCAGATGCCTTTTCCATTGCCTGATATGCATTATTTGCACTTTCACTGGCCTTTTCATTGATTTCATTGATTGCATTATATACATCATTAATTGCACCAGTGATTTCAACGATACTTGCGGCTGTCTCTTCCATACCTGCAGACATCTCTTCCATAGTAGCGGATACATCTGTTATGTTGATTTCTGCATTCTTAATATTATCAAACACTTCTCTTGATGCACCCTTTAGACTTGTAGAATTTCCTGCAATCGCAAGCATAATCGTACGAATATACTCTAATAGGTTGTTTACATTATTACCAATAAGCTCTAATTCATCCCCAGAATGAATGTCTAATTTCTGGGTTAAATCACCTTCATTGTTTACTAAGTCATAAATCTTTTCATTAATAATAATGACATTCTTGATAATTTTATTTACAAACAAGGCAACTACTACGACTGCAATAACAAGAGCAGCCGCCGTGCAAGTCAAACTCAAAGTCTGGATAACTGACACCATACGGAGTGCTTCTGTACCATCATAGTCACAACCTAATACAGCTACTACATTGCCATCTCTATCATAAATTGGCACATATGAAGAAATTAAATTGCCATATTCATTGGAAACAACATAGTCTCTTGTGTATTTCTCACCACCTAATGCCGCCAATACTGGCTCATGGTCGTCGTCATACACATCCCCTGGCTGACACTGTCCTTCGGACTCATCTGTGTCGACGCCATAATAAAGCTGACCATCCTCTTCATAAATTGTATACATATATAAAATACCACAGGTTTCTTTTATTTCTCGAAGCTGTGCAAGCTGAGTTTCATATACTTCTGTACCCACCGAACCATATGTACACTGTTCAATTTGATTACCATCTATCATTGTTGATGCAATACTTGCTGCCATATGTGACTGCTCAACACCAGCTTCTACATAGGCTGTTTCCCCAATTAAATACATCATCGCCCCCATTGCAGCAGCTACAACTAAGATAATAACTAGTACTGGAATGAGAATTTTATTTCTAATTCCTAATTTTCTTGTCTTTTGTTTTTTAGTTTTTGCCATAAAAACGCTCCCCTTTTATATACAAAATATCATTTCATAAATATAATTCTAATACTAAGCGCCAAAATTGTCTATACAATTTAAAAACATTCTTCTAATTTTCTTTTAACCATTTACTCACAACACCATGACTCTTCATATTTTGCTTGTTTGCATACATTTCTTCATCTGCTCGTTTAAATACATTTTCATAGCAGACATCTCTCTTAGAATCATAGGTAGAAGCACCTATCGCTGCAGCTACGAACACCTCGCCAGTCTGTTCGTTTAACCCATCTAAAAACTTTTCCTTATATACCTGACAAGTTTCTTCCGTAACATCATGCATCAATACAGCAAACTCATCGCCTCCAATACGATATACATTTTCATGTCCAAAGACATTTGAGATTAAACGTGTTGTCTCAATAATTAAAGTGTTGCCAGCATCATGTCCATACGTATCATTTATATATTTTAAACCATTGACATCAATGACAAATATAGAAAAGGTCGTATTTTCTTTTTTTAAATCAAAGGAAAGGAGCGACGTTTCATTTAAATATGCCGTATTATTTTTTACCCCTGTTAATTTATCCATATAAGCAAGATTATTAATATAATTAATACGTGTTTTCAATTGTCTTACTGTCTCACGCAGACTCTCTGCCAACGTTCCGATTTCATCCTTTGTATATACAGCAATATCCACTTCCAAATTACCTTCTGCAATTTCCCTTGCCGCTTCATCCAATTGCTTAAGTGGCAAAACCATTCCTTTTGCATTTCGGAGTGTAAGAACAATAAATATTATGGTTATCAAGGTTGCTATCACAATACTTTGTATTACATGTGTATTAGAATGTTCATATATTTCAGTTCTTGGTACGATTACCGCAATTATTTTACCATTATTCAACTGGCTGAATGCCACACACCGCTCTGTTCCATTAATCTCGCATTCATATAGAACTTCTCGCTCGGTCAATTTTGCAATCTCCGCCTCCGCCAATACATCACTAAATCCTCGAATCGTAGTCCCTGCTTCAAACTCTTTGCTGTGTGCAATTACAAAATTTTCATCCGCAATAAATGCATAACCAGTATCATAAACTTTAATTTCATCTACAACTTCTCGTATGTAATCGAATTCGATATCCATCCCCACCACTGCAAACAACTGGTTTTCTTTGAAAACCGGCACAATGTAAGAAATCATTTCGACATTGATATTCTTATTCATATATGGATCCATCCAAACAGCATGCCCAGCTTCTATCGGCTCATAGTACCACCCCACATGTTCTCTGTCATCTGCATCATATAAACTCAAATCGGTTGGTGTTAAAGACTCCAATTGATTTGACTGCGTATTTCTTACCAAAAAGAAACCATCCGTAGGAAAAGAAAGATCGTCTACCAAACGCACATAAATCGCAACTGCCCCTTCTGTCTCTTCTATCACATTCTCCGCAAGTTCTTCCAACTGTTCTAGATAAGCATCATGATACGTAACATCTGTTATAAGACGTTCTACACTCTCAAGGTTTTTTACTGTATATACTGACATTATTTCTACTGACTGCTCTATCCTTCCCAATACATCGTTCAGCGCTCCTGCACTTTCATCTGCAGTTAGATTCATAACCTTCTTTGACTCATCATCTGCCATTTTACTCATATTATAGATGGAGATACCCCCAATCGATAATGCCAGAATTACCATACCCGTTATAATAAGACTCATTAATTTTGTCTGAATCGATTTTCTCATAGGCACTCCTCCATAATTACATTTTCCTTATATGTATATAATCGGACAAATTACGACTTCTGGCAACATGTATACAACAAAAAAGATTGCGCATTGCGCAATCTTTCTTAACCTTTTATATTGTTTTCTGTTTCTGGAAAAACTCATTAATCATCTGAATAATCTGTTCTGGTTTTGTTGATTTTAAAATATATCCTTCAGGCTTTAATCCTAATACCTGTGTAATCGTTTCCTTATCATTTTTGCTTGTCAAAAACATAACCGGAATACTGCTAAATTCCGATTCACTACGAATCATCTCAAGCACTTGTTTTCCATTAATTACTGGCATTTCATAATCCAGAAGCACCAAATCCGGACGATTGGTAGACAAATACTTAATTGCCATCGTGCCAGAGTTTGCAAGACTTACTTGATAATAATCTTCCAGCCATCCTTTTACATTTCGAAGCATTACACCAGAATCATCTACTACCAAAATTTTCTTCTTGGTATGTTTTCCATTGTTCTTTATGTACTCATCCAAAGAAGCGACTACTTCTTTTACATCAATTGGTCTCTGGAATTCTTTTTTCAAAAGCTGCTTTGGGACAAGATTTCTAATCTCAGCAAGCTCATTGACATCACCAATTGCAAACACGGGCATATCTTCTTCTACTGCTTTGTCTCGCATAAACACCAGCGCCTGTTGCTTCTTTATCATATCCTCATCAGTATACATTAAAAGGGCAGTAATGTCTTCTTTTACAGCATTAATCTCATTCACATTCGTGCCTACATTAATTACATTGTACCCTAGTCCTTTTAACTGTTCTTCCATTGCTATATAAAGGAAACTTCGTTCTTCTGAAAACACCAAAATATTATGTGCCATATCATTTATGTCCTTTCGTTAAGGCTGTAGCTCATTTATCAGTTTCGTAGCAATTTCTATAACATCCTCCATTGCCACGTCTGCAACATAAGCACTAAGCTCTTCTATTTTACCTTGATATTCGTCTGGAAAAGCAAAACCCTCCAGCAAATGCATTGCCTCATCTGCTCCATCTAAATCAAAGCCATCCATTGCATTTTTCAACTGTTCTAAAGCCTGAATCATCTCTTCTGTTGAAACAACTTGTTTGCTTTGCTCTAGTTTTTTTCCATAAGGTTCTAAAATAAGCTTATAGCTTCTGTACAAAGATAGCACATCTGGAGTCTTCATTTCAAGCGTTTTTTGGTCCATTGCATTCCCTAACTGTTCTAACTCATAGAACCGTTCTGATAGTTCCAATGCACCAATCACACGCGAAGTGCTTTTTAATGCATGTACTTCAATCGTAAAATCTCGAAGCAAACCATCAGCAAGGCACTTCTCTATCTTTGTTGCCTTTGTATCAATCAATTTATAATAATCACCTAACAAACTAATGAATAAATCCTTCGAACCAGAATTTTCAATACCTTCTTTCACATTCAAGCCCTTGATTACAAGTTCCTCTTGTTCCGTATTTTCATTCATTTCCTGATTTGCTTTATCTCGCGCTTCTTCAGGTGTTTTATACAATACTGTCCCAAGTGGCAGCCACCTGCGGATACATCCACATATTTCTTTTAGCTTAATAGGTTTTGGAACAAAATCATAGAAACCATTTTCCCTAAAATACTCTTGTGCCTCTGTAGTGGCATTTGCTGACAATGCAATAATTGGAAGCTCTTTGAAATATTCGCCTTCAAGTTTTCGAATCTCATGCATGGTTTCCACACCATCCATCCCCGGCATCATATGGTCCATAAATACCATATCGTATTCTTTTTTCTTTACTTTTTCAATGGCAATCTTTCCACTTTCCGCCGTATCAATCTGCACCTGTAAAGGAGCTAGCAAACCTCTTACTACTTTCAGATTCATCTCATGATCATCAACAACCAATATCTTTGCATCTGGTGCAACAAAACACAAAATCTCTTTTTCTTCTTCTGAAATAATCTGTTCTCCACTTACCACCTGACAGAAATTCAAAGAATATAATGGTTTATGTAGCATAATTGCCTGTTTTTCTGATAAATCCTGCTGCATAGGATTATGCAATACACATAACAAGGTATCACAGGCACTCATTTGATTACACATATCAATGGTGAGCATATCTTCATCATCCGTAAAGACTACATTAGCTTTTGTCTTACCTGAGAATACTGCTTCAAATGGCACTTCTTTTACGCCATACACTTCTACTAAATAATCAAACTGCTCACGGATATATGGATTCATAAAATTTCCAGTAACAACCATTGTGTCTAATTTTTCTTGTTTGATAGAAGCAGCTTTATTTGTACTTCTGACTTCCTGTGGAATATTAAAATAGAAACAGCTTCCCTTTCCATATTCACTTGATACCCCAATAGAACCACCCATCATTTCCACGAGGTGTTTTGAAATGGCAAGACCAAGCCCTGTACCTTCTTTATAGCGGTTCTTCTCCTGATCTACCTGCTGGAAATTACGGAATAGTTTATTGAAATCTTCTTCTTTAATTCCTTGTCCAGAATCTTCAATCTTATATATTACATTTACCTTGTCTTTATCTAAAGGTTCTGTTTTTACTGTCAATTTCACAAAACCTTCATCGGTAAACTTAATTGCATTATTCATTAAATTAATAATAACCTGTCGGATACGCTGTCTGTCACCATACAGTTTCATTGGCATATCCACATCAATATCGTATAAGAGTTCTACATTCTTATCGCCAATACGATTTAGGAAAATCATCGATAAATCATGAAATAGGGACATTGGTTCATATTCTGCTGAGATGATATCCATTTTACCTGCTTCAATTTTAGAAAAATCCAATATATCATTTACTATTGTAAGAAGAGCATCACCAGAACTTCTGATATTATGTAAGTATTCCTTTGTCCGACCTGGTAAATCTTCCCGAAGCAAGATATCTGTCATCCCAACAATTGCATTCATTGGCGTACGAATCTCATGCGACATATTTGACATAAACTGTGATTTTGCTTCGTTTGCCTCTTCTGCACGAACTTTTTCCTCTTCAAGCTGTTCCATAAGCTTTATCTGCTGTGTAACATCCATAAGTAGAAGACTATATCCCATTGTCTTTTCGTCCTCTACAATTGCTTCTACCTCTTTCGTATAATATCTACCACCAAATTCCACATTATAGCTATAATCATAGAAAAAAGCTTCGATATATTTTGGCAGAGGATCATTTTTTAACAGAACCTTCAGTTCAGGAAACATTTTCTTAGCATATGGATTTGCATCTAAAAATTCATGTCTGCTGTCTACGATAACAAATGCATTGTCAAAATGCTCAATTACCCATTGACGTCCTTGGTCTGTAACACGGAAAAATTCACCTCTAATTACCTGTAAAATAATCGCTAAAATCGAAATAGATGAGCAGACCGGCACTATATCAAATGGGAAATGGAAAATAACAGACACATCCAGTGCAAAGATAATGATAAACTCTGCTCCGCATAATCTGCCCAAATTCTCTCGTTCTTCTTTTTCTTTTACACGAACCATACGAAACAATGTATAAATCAAGCCAATTGTAAGTGTAAAGCAAAGAATACAATTTCGAATCCAATACACAGGTCCAGAGATGGTTTCAATATATGTAACACCCCATAAACCGTCACGCACTACTTTCGTCTTTAAAAACACCAAATGTAATGGATCTCCAAACCACAACATAAACAAAACAAATGTTTCAATGAAAGTCCACGCCATAAACATTATCATTCTTATTCCTGGTCTTCCAATCTGAAGATAATTTACTATAAAAAGTATAAATCCTGAATAAAAAAATGCATTTCCTAGGTAGAGCAAATTCATAACTGAAGTTGCTCCATCCACTGTGGTTGTAGTAATGAGCTGTAAATACGTATAGTTAATAATTAAACACGCAATATTTGTCATAAACAAACTAAGCGTAGCCTTAGTCTGTGCTTTTTTAAATAATGCAAAACAGCCCACAAGTGGTATTCCAATACCAATCAACTGCACCAGTGGTGCCAAGAAAAATACACCCATTGTAATCCCCCTATTTCATCTCGAGTAAATTATGCACCAATATTCCCATTCGTTCTTTTATAATGATACTTTCTGTGTCTTCTTAAAAAAGGCTAGAACAGCCTTTTCGTATCTCAGTGCATCTACGCAGTGACTCATTCCATGTCCTGCCCCTTTGATTAACACCAAATCGACATTTCCTTTTGCTGCCGCCTGACATTCTATGCTCATCGTACATGGAACAAACCTGTCATCATCTCCATGTAAAATCAAAATCGGAATCTTACTTTCCCGAACTGACTCTAACGCAGATGCTTCTTCCGTATCAAAATGTCCAATCCACTTTGCGCTAAGTCTTGCCATCCAATAAGTAAACTTGGGTGGAAATCCCAGATTCTTCATCACACTGCTTAGAATCGCTTTTGGCGAAGAATATGGGCAATCGGCCATAATTCCTATTACATTTTCTGGCAAACCGAGGTTAGCAGTCATAAGAACTGTAGCCGCACCCATGGATAATCCAGCCAAATAAATCTTTTGCTGCTCTCCAAAACGCTCTACCGCATATTCTGCCCATCTTTTTGCATCAAAACGTTCTTTCACACCAAATGTAATTGTCTTTCCCTCACTATTCCAATGCGCTCTTTGATCGACAAGCAATACATTGTATCCCAACTTCCTAGAATACAAAAAGATTCCGTTGCCATCTCGAAGACTGCTACATCGATATCCGTGAAAGAAAATAATTATTGGAGCATAATCCTTTAAATGATAATATTTTCCTGCCAGTTTATATCCTTCTTCCGATAATATCTCGACTGGCTCATATGGTACTTCCAGTACCTGATCAACACATTTTGTAATCGTGTCGTGATAAGGCTCGTATTGTTCACCCGTCGGTAACGAGCGTTCATCACACATATATTTCTTATTTCCTGAAAAAATCACGTCATACAGCACATATAACGAAATTACAAATAACACCATCAGTGTTAACAAAAACCAAACGACTGACATTACTACCTCAACTTACTTTATGCCGCATTACAGACAGATTTTTCACCTGCTACGCAGACTTTTTCTGCTTAGAAGCAAAATATGTAGGAATCAATGTAAGCACACTCATCACACCTGCTGCAAAAAATAATGCTGCTGATGGTGCCATACCTGTATTTCCATTAATCTCTACTGGTGTACCAAATGCCTGAATAATAATATTTGCAGTCGATGGTCCAAGCACCATAGGAATCATTACATTGAAAATAATACGAACACCTTCAAACTGTCCAAAGTTGCCTTCTGGATATAAATTCTTAGACCAAGCCGTTGTTGTCTGCATAATAAGTACATAACCAATTCCTGAAAGAATAATACCTGGAAGCAAGAATACAATTGTTTTACCAGCAAAACCAATTACAAATAACCCAATTACAGAAAACACGATGCTGGCAACAATCATCTTGATATGCTGTCCATTGTTGATTGCCTTTGTCGCTGGAATTGTAGCTAAAATTGCAAGCCCAAGTCCCACACCCTGTAAAATACCAGACATACCTTCATCATAACCTAATACATAGATAAAATAATTTCCGATATGTGCATAGTAAAAGTTAAAACAGATAAAATACACACAGCTTATCAAAAATACGCAGAATAATTCTTTATTTTCTTTCACTGTTCTAAAATTAAACACAGAGAAAAACTGGTGCCAAAAACCTTTTTCATCACGATTTGGCTGAAGTCCTTCGCCTTCTTTCATAAAGAAAAAGCCTACTGTACCAATAATCATTACCGACACACCCATAATGATGAAGAATGCAAAATAATCGAGTAAGTTAATTAAAATACCACTAACTACCGTACCTACGATTGTTGCAATAATAGGAAGTGCCGCTAATGCTGCACCAATCTGTCCACGGTTTTTATCATTGGAAATATCTGTGGTCCAGCTGCTGAATGCAGCATCATTACCCATACTACCAAAGAAACTCATAAGGGCATCCATTGCTACAATCATAACTGCTGCTGCAATAATCTCATTCTTTGGCAAGAACTCTGACACACCAAATAAAATAGTAAACAGACCCCAAAGTACATATCCAATAAAAATAAATGGTTTTCTCTTTCCTTTTCTATCACTTAAAGTGCCCCAGTAAAATGTACTGAATGTAGTCACAATAGACGATATCGCTGTCATCCAGCTGATAATCCATGCATATGGTCCAATCTTCGCATAGATAAATGTATTAAACCACTGATTTTCTACATTCCAGCAAAGCTGTCCTGCCAAACCAACTACCCATATAAGTATCCATTCTCTTCTGCCAATTTTCTCGGTCAGGTTTTTCTTTTCCATCTTATGTATACCCCTTTTTCTCTTTTTTATTCTCTTTTCTAAGTTTCAATCTCCTTGTTTACTTTGTTACGAATAAACTTTTGCAACAAAATCCTCTAACATCTTCTGGTAACGTTTTTCATCAGACACAACACATTCTGCATGGTCCGCCCCCTCAAATAAATGAAGCTCTTTATATCCTTTGTTTACTTCATACATCTTTTCACTGTGCCATTTATGTGTAAATGTATCCTCGATGCCGTGTACGAAACAAATTGGTATCTCATTTTCTTTGAGATTATCAATTGGACGCACCTCTTCAAAACTAAACCCAAATAAAAGCTTTGCAACTGGAGACGCCAAATTTGGAAGCCAATCAGGTAAATTCAACGCACTGTTTGCCTTCCAGCGTATTACTGGCAGTATTTCACTATATCCACAGTCATTTACAATAAAATCCACTTTAGGCTTAAGTGCAAGTGCCATAAGCTGCAGGCCTGATCCCATAGATTCCCCATGCAGACCAATATGAATATCGTTTCCGTATCGATTATATGTATCTTCAATAACAGCCATCAAATCTTTACATTCTCTCCAGCCAAAACTTACTGTGTCAGGTTCGTTCACTCCATGCCCTCTATTATCATAAATCACGCAATTGTATCCCAATCTACGCCATAACGCCACATATTTATACATGCCATATCGCGTGCTGGTATATCCATGAGAAAGTATTACATAATTCTTATTCTCTAAATTTCCCGGTACAAATGCAGTCCACAGTTCGTATCCATCAAAAGACTTCACCTTATGCTCATTTTCCCAGTCAATTCTCTCATTTTTCATATAGTCAATTTTCATTAAAGTATCCAGCTCATATTGCAGTGTATGTACCTTTGGTCGAACTGCCATGCGTGCTGTCCCACACAGAAAAATTACTGCTAATGCCAAAACACTTATTACTGCTACTAAAATCCCCATGGTTGTCTCCTTTTGCATTTTTAAGATTACAACAATTTTATTCCATTTACTTCGCACTGTTCCACAATAGCTTCTGGCCAAAGAGAACTCTGCACCTCTCCAATATGTGCCTTTCTTAAGAAGAACATACACATACGTGACTGTCCGATACCCCCACCAATGGTGTATGGCAGTTCATCTTTTAAAACTGCTTTATGGAATGGGAGCTCTGCACGGTCCATACAACCTGCCTTTTCAAGCTGTTCCATAAGAGCCTTTCTATCTACACGAATACCCATGGAAGAAAGTTCAAGTGCAATATCAAGTACTGGATAATACACAATAATGTCTGCATTAAGAGCCCAGTCATCATAGTCTGGTGCACGCCCATCATGTGGTACGCCAGATGCCAGTTTATCTCCAATCTGCATCAGACATACTGCACCTTTTTCTTTTGTTATTAGATATTCTCTTTCTTTTCCAGTCTTGTCTGGATACATATCCTCAAGTTCCTGTGTTGTAATAAAGAAAATCTCTTTTGGCAAAATCAAATCAATATAGTCATACTGAATCGCCATAAACTGCTCTGTTTTTCTAAGACATTTATAAATCGTACGCACTGTATCTTTTAAATAATCAATATGACGATCTTCTTTTGCGATTACCTTTTCCCAGTCCCACTGATCTACGAAAATAGAATGAATGTTATCTGTATCTTCATCACGGCGAATCGCATTCATATCGGTATAAATACCTTCACCCAGAGTAAAGCCATATTTCTTTAATGCATATCTTTTCCATTTTGCAAGGGAATGTACAACTTCAGCTGGCTTATCATTCTGCTCCTTAATACCAAAAGAAACTGGTCTTTCATAACCATTTAAGTTGTCGTTCAACCCTGCTTCCGGATCAACAAAAAGTGGTGCAGATACACGTGCAAGGCGGAGTCTCTGTGCAAGCATCCCCTGAAAAAAGTCCTTTATTGTCTTTATTGCAATCTGAGTATCATGTAAATCCAACTCAGATTCATAATTCTTTGGAATAATCAAACGTTCCATGCTAACTACCTCCATTATAATAAGTCGAGCTCATCCATCCAAATACGCACACACGCATCAGAAGGCATCATCAAATCACCTCGAGGTGATACAGAAAGCGTACCTACCTTTGGACCATCTGGCAGACAAGATCGTTTAAATTGCTGTGAGAAGAAACGACGGTAGAATGTCTTAAGCCATTTCATGATTACAGCACTGTTATAAGTACCTGCAAATGCCACTTTTGCGAGCGCAAAGATTTTCTCTGGAGAGAAGCCAAAACGAAGTACATAATACATCACAAAATCATGAAGTTCATATGGTCCTACAAGGTCTTCCGTCTTCTGTGCAATCTTGCCATTTTCTGGTGGAAGAAGCTCTGGTGATACAGGTGTATCAAGTACATCGTAAAGCACTTTTGCAAGTGCTTCATCTCCACAGGTATCTGCATAAAAACGTACCAAATGACGTACCAATGTTTTTGGAACAGAGCCGTTTACACCATACATTGACATATGATCCCCATTGTAGGTAGCCCATCCCAAAGCAAGTTCTGACATATCCCCAGTTCCGATTACCATACCATTTTTCTGGTTAGAAATATCCATAAGAATCTGGGTTCTTTCACGCGCTTGCGCATTTTCATAAGTTACATCGTGTTTACTTTCGTCATGTCCAATATCTTCAAAATGAGAACGAACAGACTTCTTGATATCCACTTCCATAAAAGTAGCACCGAGTTGTTTAATCATGCTTACCGCATTATCATAGGTACGATCTGTCGTACCAAAACCTGGCATTGTAACCGCGATAATATCTTTTCTGCTTTTCTTCAACATATCAAACGCCTGCGCAATAACAAGGAGTGCAAGTGTTGAATCTAAGCCGCCGGAAATACCAATCACTGCTGTATTTGCACCTGTATGCTCCATACGTTTTTTAAGTCCCATTGCCTGAATCTTAAAGATATCCTCACAATGTTTACGTCTAATCGACTCATCCACTGGCACAAATGGTGCAGGATCTACAAAACGAGTAAGTATTGTTTCCTCTTTTCTTACATGGAAAGGTACACATACATGCGAATCCTCTGTATCAAATAATGGATTCTTTCTTCTATCGCTTTCCAAGCGTTCTACATCGATTTCAGAATAGATGACACCATTTTCCAATCGCATACTTTCAGCAAGAATATGACCATTTTCAGCAATCATATTATGTCCTGAGTACACAACATCCTGTGTAGATTCGCCTTCGCCTGCATTTGCGCAGATATATCCGCAAATAAGACGGGCCGACTGGCTGCTTACAAGCTGTTTGCGATATATATCACTTCCTGAAGTCTCTACCTCAGCAGATAGATTCACAATCACATTCGCACCACCAATCGTATGTCCTACACTTGGAGCCGATGGTGCCCACAAATCTTCCCCAATTTCCACTGCAAGTTTAAGTGAAGGAAGTTCCTGACAATAGAAAATCAAATCTGTTGATACTGGTACAATCTGTCCATTTGAAAGCTCTTCTTCGCAGTCTAACAAAGCTCCGCTTAAGAAATGACGATTGTCTCTTAAATATGATTTTGGAACAATTCCCAAAACTTCACCTTTCGATACAACGGCTGCAACATTATATAGTTTTCCATTCAATTCATATGGAAGCCCAACAAAATACACCGCATCATAGAATTCACTGGCAGAAACAATCTGCATAAGTTCTTCTTTTGCTGCTTTTAAAAGCTTATCCTGATAAAACAAATCTCCACAGCTTGCGCCTGTAATAGACAATTCTGGAAATACTACAATTTTTGCTCCAGCTTTCTGCGTGTCCTTCATAAGCGTACGAATAAGCTGACCATTGTATTTGGTATCCGCTACTTTAATCTTTGGTGTAACTGCTGCTACTTTTACAAATCCATATTTCATGAGTTTTCAATCTCCTTTAAGATTTTCTAATCTCTTTTAATTCTTCAATATCAAAATTATATGCTTTATTACAGAACTGACATTTAACTTCGATGCTTTCACCATCGTTTATAATGTCGTCTAAATCTTTTTTACTAATAGTTGCAAGTGCTCTTGAAACCTTATCTTTTGAACAGTCACAATAAAACTGCGTATCTAATGTATCTGTAATTTCTAAGCCGAAATCTCCTAAAATTTCTTCTAAGATGCCTTCTGGAGTAAGACCTCTTTCCAACATATTGGTTACGCTATCCATTTCTCCAATACGCTTTTCTAATTTTTCAATTACTTCATCACTTGTAAAAGGCATAAGCTGTAAGATAAATCCACCAGCCTGCTTTACAGAACCATCTTTATCCACGAGAACCCCAAGCCCTACTGCCGAAGGAATCTGTTCTGAAGTCGCAAAGTAATAGGTTAAATCTTCCGCAATCTCACCTGTCTGCAATTGACACTGACCTACGTATGGTTCTTTTAATCCCAAATCCTTGATTACACTAAGCACCCCAAGGTCAAGTGCACCACCCACATCGAGTTTGCCCTGCGCATTTGGAGGAAGGTCTACATCTGGATTAAATGGAAAACCTTTTACATTTCCTTTTGAATCTGCAGTTACAGTAAGACCTTTCGCAGGTCCTGAACACTGAATTTTTAAAGTGAGAACATCCTTTTCTCCTTTCATCATACTTCCCATCATTGCACCTGCTGCAAGAAGTCTTCCAAGTGCGGCAGTCATAACTGGTGATGTACTATGATCTACTCTGGCAGTTTCCACCATTTCCTTCGCATTAATTGAAAATGCACGAATGCTGGCATCTGCCGCTGTTGCTCTTACAATATAATCTGACATATATTACTCCTTTTTCTATCTTTCACGATCTATTTCTCTAATTGAACGGTATTCATTTACCTTTTTCTCTTGCAATTACAAGGATTTTTTCGCCTGTTTCACTTACAGGCTCTTTTGTATATGCGTCATACGCTGCTACAAATTCCATTCCTGCTTCTTCTAAAAGGGTTATAATAGCAGGCAATTCATAACATCGCTGGTAATGTTCTTCCTGAAATCTTACGAAACGACCTTCCTCTTCTTTGATATAAAGAGTCAAATCATATTCATTAATTTCTTCCTCTTCGTCATAAAAATTCTCCCAAATGAAACTGCCTTCTTCTCTTGTCTCAGCAAATGTATTCTCTGCCAAAAGTTCTCTGTATTTATATGAGGAATTAATATCAAAGATAAATAATCCACCTGGATCCAAGTAATTATTTACGAGGCGAAATACTTCTTTTAACTCGTCTTCATCTAAAATATAATTGATACTATCACAAGCACTATAAATTGCTCGCACTGTGCCATACAGTTCAAACTCTCTCATATCCTGCATCAGATATAAAATATTCGAAGACTCATGCTCTCTTGCTATATCCAGCATTTCGAAAGAGTTATCAATACCAATCATATCATAGCCGAAAGACTCCATGATACGCGTAAGTTTTCCTGTACCACATCCCAAATCTAGTAAAAGTCCATCTTCAATTCCATGTTCTTTTAAAAGATTTAAAAGATATGTTCCCCACTGCTCATAAGGTACATTATCCATAAATAAATCATATACCTGTGCAAAGCTTGTATAAGCGTCCATGTATTCCTCCTAAACTCAAAAATAAATACTAACAGCCCACTTTTTTGCATATTAATACAAATAACAGTTTAGCAATATTCTTACCGAAAAGCAAGGTTGATATTTCCTCCAGAAACCTTTATACTTGAATAGAAATCTAGAAAGAGGTTTTTTATATGACTGACAACTATGAACACTATATCACGCGTAACATTCGCGCGTTTTACAAAAGAAGAATAGCTGCTCCAGCCTGCTATCTTTTGTTACTTTTCGTTCTATGGTTTGTATTTCCAATTGGAGAAATGTTTGCTCCATCCTCTCTTTCTGATACAGATACGCTGACCAGTGCACATGCTACTGACAAAGAATATGTCCATGGTACTTTTACCAACTTAACCTTTACTGGATATACCACCTCACGTTTTGGTTCTATTAATGGTTACTGGTATTATGGCGAACAAGCAGATTCTTGCTATATCATTCTTTTAGCTCCAATCACTTGTGAAGAAGGAATTCCTAGTATAGAGGCTGTAACAGTCAACTGCCGTATCGTAGAGGATAAGGAAATCTACAACGACCTTTTAGTAGAACTTGCAAAAGATTTAAACTGGACGGAAACAGGGCTTAAAAATCAGCTCTCTAACCTGTACTTTAGTGAACCTGATTATAACCCAATTGCAAATACCTTTTTATTTATCGTGTATTTTGGCACTTTCATTTACGCTCTTATCTCTTTATGCAGATATGTATTGTATTTTAATGTGCCACACCTTGCTCCTGCCTGCCAGGACCTAATCGTATTTGGCAATCCAAAGAAACAGCTTGCAGAGGCCGAAGAAGAACTTGCAACACTTCCTCAGCTTGCAACAGAGGATATGTTTATCACAGAGCATTATTTTATTATGACATCGCCTTATGGAAATGCAATTGTACCAATCAAAGAAATTTTATGGATCTACAAATATTCTACATTACACAAATTCCTCTGGTATCACTTTAGCATCTCCTACACACTGCATATAACAGCAAATAAGCATTTCTATATGCAGTGTCCTAAGAACATAAAATCAGATATCGACGGTATCATCGACTACCTTGCCGAAGCCAACCATGATATCTTAGTCGGTTTTACTGAAGAAAACCGCATGAAAGTACAGTCTAATCAAGGTAAACCATTCCATATGGAACGCCTTGCCGCATTACTAAATAAGCAATTATAAAAATCTATTAAAAAAGGAACTGTCAAAAACGACAGTTCCTTTTAAAATTCTATTTAGATGCCTACTGCGTAAATGGCTGCGAGCGATACAATCATCTGAATAATTGCAAAACGGAATACTACCTGCGCATTTGACCATTCTTTTTTCTTTCTTACATGGTCATGAAGTGGTGTTGTTGTGTTCTTTAAGATATGTATCTTTAAGAAACGAAGAAGTGCCACTTTGATAAGACCAAGTCCACCATCCAATACAATTACGATAGCAAATAACAAGAACATAAGTGGACAGCCGGATTTTAGTGCTGTAATTGCAAGGAAAATCCCCATTGCACGAGAACCTGCGTCCCCCATTAAAAGCTTACTTGGTGTTGCATTGTACCAAAGATATCCTAAAAGAGATACTGCAAATAAAAGAATGAGAAAGTTGTAATCATCTTCTACTCCAAGCATTGTATTCAGCACGAAGAATGACATCATAGAGATAATCGCAAGTGTGCCAGATAAACCATCTACACCATCGGTACAGTTGGTTACATTAATTGCAGCCCATACTAAAATAACAGTCAATATTGCAAATACAATTGGAGGAATGGTAATACTAATTCCAAGCAATGCAATCACAATTGTACTTGTGTTGTAGTGTAAATATACAATTGCTACAACTACGGCTACTGCTAAATCAAGGAATCCTTTTAAATATTCACCCCATGGTTTTTCTGCAGCATCATCAAAATACCCTGTAAGCATTTCTACAATGATCAAAACCAGATAAATTGCAATTTCTACATTCATCTGTGCAAATAATAAGGCTGAAATCGCAAAGGTAAATACAAAGATAATACCTGCTCCTCTAGGTTTTCCTGCGGATAATTTGCCATCATGTGCAAAAGCACGCCCCATATCTCTTGGAAGCAAATGATTTAATTTTGCAATTGCCCCACACGTAAGTGTAAA
>JAFQWG010000110.1 GCA_017407605.1 Agathobacter sp.
AAGTTGGATATTTGGAATCTGAATTACCTTACATACTGGGGTGAGCGCAAACTGTTAGTTGAACAGAAAAGAAAATATGCGATTGTATATTTGAATTTATCAAAATTCAGACGCTACAATATTATCTATGGCTGGAGTGCGGGTGAGCATTTATTAGAATGTATTGTAGATGTATTGAAAAAACATGTCGATAAAAAGACCGAGATTTGTGCGAGAAGTCAAGGCGATCGATTTGTGCTTTTGTTGCATTATGATGAAACAGAGGTATTTATGGAACGTTTGAAAACCTTAAAAGAGAAGGTGGAAAAACGTATACAAAAAGAGAGCGGCGACCATATGCAGATGCAGGTGGGGATCTATTATATTCCAGAGAATGAAATAGATATCCGCTATGGGATGAATTATGCAAATCAGGCGCTTGAATTTGTAGATGGTAAAAAAGACGCAGGAATCAAGGTATATGACGACTCTTTAAAAACATTGGTGAAAGAACGTCATGACCGAGAAAAATTACTTGAGTCGGTAGATATCTGGAAAGATTTTGTGGCATTTTATCAGCCAAAAGTAGATATTCGTGATGGAAAAATAGTAGGTGCAGAAGCACTTGTTCGATTCAAAAATCCGACAGAAGGCGGTGCAATCAAATCACCATTTTACTTCGTTCCATATTACGAACAGACAGGTAAGATTATAGAACTTGATTTCTTTGTGTTTGAATCTGTTTGTCAGCTATTGAAAAAGCGAATGGAAGAGGGACTTCCGGTTGTTACAATTTCATGTAATTTCTCGCGTATGCATTTTATGAAGGCAGGATTTGCAGATCGTTTTGAAGCAGTTTTGGATAAATATGGTATCTCAAAAGATTTAATTGAAGTTGAAATTACAGAGACATTAGTTGTCGAAGAAATGCAGCACCAAGATGTAAAGTCTGCATTTGCAGAATTGAATGAAAGAGGCATTCATCTTTCTATTGATGACTTTGGAGCTGGATACTCTTCACTTGGTATTTTTGAACAGATACCAGCATCGGTAGTAAAAATGGATCGTTCGTTCTTGTTAAATCAGAATAATCCGGAACGTCAGGTGAAAATCATGCGTGGTATTGTTCAATTATCAGATGAGCTTAGGGCACAGGTTGTTTGTGAAGGTGTTGAGACAGAAAAAGATGTTGAACTTATGAGAAAAATCGGAGCTTTTGTGGCACAGGGATATTATTATTCTAAGCCAGTTCCAGAATATGAATTTGAAGAAAAACTTAACTTAGGATACCTAGGTAAATAGTTATGGAGGGGTCTAAAATGATATTCAAAAAGAAAGAGAAGAATGTGCAGGATAAAAAAGCGCCAATTACACAGGAAAAAATCTTTAAAATAATGTTTACACTTACCGTTGTAATCTCAGCTGTTTTCTTCTTGAAGAATTTGTTGGGTGGAGCTACGAAGGAAGCTCTTATGATTGGTGCAACGGTAATAGTATTTGCTGTGGTGTTTTTATTTTTAAAATTGAAAAAAGCAAAAGAATCATCAAAGCAGATGGCAATTTCTATTGGTATGATGATACTTGTTTTTATCATTGCATTAAACAGTGGTGGATATTTTAGTGATGATTTTATTATGTTTCTTGCAGTAATTGCTCTTACTGGCTTATATTTAGAGCCTAAGTATTCGATTGCACAGCTTATTATTGCGGCAGTTGCATTAATAGTTATGTACGTGCTTCATCCAGAAAAAGCAGATCCATTGGGACAGTACATACAGTGTTGGGGCGAGTTTGTGTTAACAGGTGTGTTGTTTATTCAGACAATCAAACGTGGTAAAGCATTTATTGGCATTGGTGAAGATCGTGCAAAAGAAGCGGAAACACTTGTAGATTCCATGAAACAGATGGGTGTGGATTTGGAAACAGATTTTGCACAGTCATCCGAACGTATTAACAACAATACAAATGAACTTCGTAAAGGTTCCGTATCTATGGTAGATAGTGCTGTAAATATGCAGAGCAGCTGTGATGATGTACAGGATAGAATCATTATCTCTCAGCAGTCTATTTTGGAATTAAACGAAGAAGTGACTCGTTTTGAAATTGCTTTAAGAGAAAATCAGGCGAATATGGTAAATATGGAAAAACAGCTCGCTGCAGTAACAACAACTGTAAATGAGGCCAATGAAGTGTTCCATGCGATGGAACAAAAGATGGGCGAAGTTGCAGATATTGCAGACCAGCTTGGTGATATTTCCTTTAACACAAGCATTCTTTCTCTCAATGCTTCCATTGAAGCTGCAAGAGCAGGTGAGAGTGGAGCAGGTTTTGAGGTTGTTGCAACAGAAATGCGTCAGCTTTCAAATACAAGTAATGTGTTCTCAGAACAGGTTGCAGAAGTTGTAAAAGACTTGATGCGTGAAGTTGGTGAGACAGCGCAGCAGTTTGAAGATAGTACAAAAGCATTGGCGGAATCAAAAGAATCCATGGACGAACTTCAGGAAAGCTTTACACGTCTGACAGAGCAGTTTAGCAAGCTTTATGGAAATATCGAAACACAGAACTTGAATGTAAATGAAGTAGGAGATATTTTCAACCACTTACAGAGTCGTGTAGCTGAAATGCAGAGATATTCAGAAGATAACCAGAAGTCCGTTGGAGCGATTGTGGAAGCAATGGATTTATATAAAGTAAACATTGAAAAAGTAATTGAAAACACAAGAATGGCAGAAACAGAGGAAGATGAAGTTTAAATGTTATCAAGTGTTCAAGTAAAAGAAAATGGATATAGCATCCGAGAAATCGAAAGTAAAGATAATCCAGTAGTAGAAAAGATTATTCGTACCTGCTTGATTGAGTTTGGTGGAGATAGAGAAGGCACTGCTTGGTGTGATCCTGATTTGGGCAGATTTTCTGAGATATATAATAAACACGGGTATAAATACTGGGTTATAGAAGATGTAAATGGGACTGTCGTAGGCGGAGCCGGGATTGGTGCACTAACCGAGGATGTATGTGAATTGCAGAAAATGTATTGTTTAAAAGAAGCAAGAGGTACAGGCATTGCACAGCATTTGATGGATTTATGTTTATCCTTTGCAAAGCAGTATTACAGGAAATGCTATCTTGAGACTTTTGGGAATATGATAGCTGCCAATAAATTTTATCAGAAGAATGGTTTTGTAAGCTTAGAAAGACCATATTTGGAGACAGACCATTTTTCTTGTGATGTATGGTATATCAAAGATTTAAATGAAGTATAAACAATAAAAAAGACATCTGAACCTATTGTTCAGATGTCTTTTGTTTTATTTTGCTGTTCCAAAGAAGATGTTATCAAAGAATAGTTTAGTTTCCTCATCACCAAGTTCATCTTTGAATACGTCGGTGGAAATACCACCTTTTTCAATTAATCCATCCGTATATGCAACTGTGATTGCTATTTTTTCTGCTTTCTCTTCATTTGATAACATTGGAAGTGCTTTTGCATGCGATAAGTATGCTTGTAAGCTGTCTACGAGCTGGTTTTCTAAATCTTTATCAGCATCTGCTTTGCCGCCTTTGTAAGAGGTTACGGTAAGTAAATCCGCATACCATGCTTCTGAGGCTTCAATGTTTTCTAGATGATCATAAGCACTGATAGCTTCTGCTAATGAGTTGAGTAATTTGTTGTAGGTATCATCTTTTTCTTTTACTACATCGTAGAATTCCAAATAAGCTTTGCGGTTGGAGAGGATGTACATATAATCTGCAGAAAGTAAAGGCAGATTTTTATCCTGTGGTGTAATTACAACCGTCGCCATTTGCATAAGTCCCATATTCATACGCATAATGGAGAGATTGCCGAGTTCCTCGATGTCATACTGCTCTACGTCGAATTTCATAATACCATAGATTTTCATTTCTTTGTAGTCACCTACATCGATAGGTGTAACGGTATAGTTTTCGCGGAGTGTTGCAAGTGCAGCGTCTACGGTGCTGTTCATAGCTTTAACATTGGTATTTGCAATAGAAGAAATTGCAATGGCTGCGATTAAGATAATTGCAGCTAGCACTCCTAACACAATGTGAAGAACTTTCTTTTTCCTTTTTGGCGAAGTGTCTTTTGCTTTCCCCATAATCATTCTCCCTTTATTAAGTTATTAATCTTTCTAATTATAGCAGAAAAATAAGAAATGTGATACAATATATATAAATTTTGCAAAAAAGGAAAAAATAATATGTTTAATGATAATGATTTTAGAGAAGTAAATAATGAAAAAGAGATTGATTTTTGTGAAGTGGATACAGAAAATGTTGATACAACACAGGAAGATGCTCAAGTTGTTGAGGTGGAAGACAAAAAAGATGAACAGGACGATGAGTATGAAGATACCTGTTATATTTGTCGTCGTCCAGAAAGCATTACTGGTAAGATGATTCGCATCTATGGTGGACTTACGGTTTGTAGCGATTGTATGCAAAGAACTTTGGATGCCATGAATAATTCCAATTTTGGTATGAATCCAAATATGAACTTTAATATGAACGATTTGTTTGGTACACCTTCCAATAATCCTGAGGATAAAGACAATCATAAAATGCCACACATTAGTATGGTTGATATTTCTGATTTGTCAGGCTTCTTTGGTGGAATGCCAGGCGGGCCTATGGATGGAATGATGGGTGGTATACCAAATAGCCAGCGTTTAAAGAAGAAAAAGAATCAAAAAGAGAAAAAGGCAAAGCCTGTATTAGATATTCATTCCATTCCAGCTCCACATAAGATTAAAGAAAAACTAGATGAGTATGTGGTAGGACAGGAACATGCCAAAAAGGTAATGTCTGTGGCTGTTTATAATCATTACAAACGTGTAATGGCAAAACCAGAAGAAGATGGTATTGAAATTGAAAAATCTAATATGCTTATGATTGGGCCAACCGGTTGTGGTAAGACATATTTGGTAAAAACACTTGCAAAACTTTTGGATGTACCACTTGCAATTACCGATGCAACGACTTTAACAGAAGCAGGTTATATCGGTGATGATATTGAAAGCGTAGTAAGTAAGCTTCTTGCGGCAGCAGATAATGATGTAGAGCGTGCAGAACATGGTATTATTTTCATCGACGAAATTGATAAGATTGCGAAAAAGAAAAATACCAACCAGCGTGATGTTAGTGGGGAATCGGTACAGCAAGGGATGCTCAAACTTTTAGAAGGTGCAGAGATTGAAGTGCCTGTAGGTGCAAGCAGTAAAAATGCGATGGTACCTATGACTATGATTAATACCAAGAATATTTTATTTATTTGTGGTGGTGCTTTCCCTGGTTTGGAAGATGTTATTAAAGAACGTTTAAATAAGGCTGCATCCATTGGGTTTAAGGCAGATTTAAAGGATAAATACGATAATGAAGAAAATCTTTTGAAAGAAGTGACCGTAGAGGATATTCGTAAATTTGGTATGATTCCAGAGTTTATTGGTCGTCTTCCAGTTGTATTTACACTCGAAGCGTTGACAGAAGATATGCTGGTGTCCATTTTAACGACCCCTAAGAATGCTATTATAAAGCAGTACCAGAAATTACTTGCAATGGATGAGGTAAAACTCAAATTTGATGAAGGGGCACTCCGTAATATTGCAAAGAAAGCAAAAGAGAAAAAAGTAGGAGCGCGTGCGCTTCGTGCGATTATTGAGGAATTTATGTTGGATATTATGTATGAGATTCCAAAAGATGATAACATTGGTGTGGTAACCATTACGGAAGACTATATTGAAAAGAAGGGGGGCCCTATTATTCAGATGAGAGGGTGCCTTGAGTTAGAAGACAAACAGTCTTAAAAGACAGGCTGGGTTTGATAACGATAATACCAAGAAAGGTTAGTTATACATGAAAATTATACACTGTGCAGATTTACATCTGGATTCGAAGATGACAGCAAATCTTTCCAAAGAAAAGGCAAAAGAACGTAAAATGGAACTCTTGCGTTCTTTTAGCAAGATGGTGGAATACGCAAAAAAGAATAATGTAACTGCTATTTTGATAGCAGGTGATATGTTTGACACCCGCAACGTGTCTGCAACTGCACGTAATATGGTGCGTGATGTGATTGTGTCCAATCCGGAAATCGACTTTTTGTATTTAAAGGGCAATCATGACAATGACAATTTCTTGTCTAAATTGGATGAATTGCCAGATAACCTATGTTTATTCAATGATAAGTGGACCACATATGCTTATGGCAATGTAACTATCTCAGGTATAGAGCTTAATTCAGAAAATATATTGACTGCGTACAACTCATTGGTGTTAGATCATGGGAAGTACAATATCGTAACCATGCATGGTCAACTGGCAGAGTATAAGAGCAAAGATAAAGTTGAGACAATTAGTCTGGATGATTTGAAGAACAAAAATATTGATTATCTTGCTTTAGGACATGTGCATGCATATCGGATGGAGCGATTAGATGGTCGAGGTGTATATTGTTATCCGGGATGCCTTGAAGGCAGAGGATTTGATGAATGTGGTGAAAAAGGTTTTGTAGTGCTTGATATTGATGCAACCACTCGTACTGCAACTTCTGAATTCGTAAGTGTTGCAGCACGTAAATTTTATGTGCTTCCTGTGGATGTGACGGGCATATCTACTACTCAGGATGCAGCGAATCGCATAGAAGAAACAATTGCAAAAGCACCATATGCGTCTAAGAGTCTTGTTAAAGTTGTCTTACAAGGGGAAGTAGACGTGGAATGTGAACTGGAACCGGACTTTTTAGAAGAACAGTTTGCGGAATATTTCTATTTTATAAAGGTATACGACGAGACAAAACTCATGGTAAATTACAAGGATTATGAAAAAGATGCCTCTTTAAAAGGGGAATTTATCCGTATGGTCTATGCATCAGAGCTGACAGACGAAGAGAAAGCTCAGGTAATTCGAACAGGGATTTTGGCGTTGCAAGGGGAGGAGATTAACTAATGAAATTAATATCATGCCATATTGAAAATTTTGGTAAGTTATCAAATCTTTCCTTGGAATTTAATGAGGGTATCAATGTAATCAATGAAGCAAATGCATGGGGGAAAAGTACCTTGGCCGCCTTTTTAAAAGCAATGTTTTATGGCCTTGATGCCAAGAAAGAAACGGGTGCGTTCGAAAAAGAAAGAGTGCTATATCGTCCATGGCAGGGAGGAAGCTTCGGAGGTGAAGTAGACTTTGAGGTTGATGGAAAAAGATATCGTGTTAGCAGAACCTTTGGTGTAACAGAAAAGACAGACCAATTTTACTTATATGATTTAAGTACTAATTTAGAAAGTACAGATTATTCAGAAAAACTTGGGGAAGAACTGTTCGATTTGGATAGCGCCTCTTTTAAACGCAGTATTTACATTGCACAGAATGATTGCGTTAGTGATGTGTCAGATGGAATTAATGCAAAGTTGGGTAATCTCGCAGAAAATACGGATGATATTAACAATTTTGATAATGCAAGTCGCAGATTAAAAGATATGTTAAATCAGCTTACGCCGGATCGTGTGACAGGAAGTATTAAAAAACGTAAAAATTATATTACACAGTTGACACAGGAGCTTAGGACCTTTGAGGCAGCAGAAGAAGGTCTTGAAGGTGTGAGAAGAAAAGAACAGCTCGTTTCTGCACAGATTAACGAACTTCTTACGATTCGAAAAAGTTATGCTGAAGCATTAGTTGTGGCGAGTGAAGACAGTCGTAAGCGTGAGCTTTATGCACAATATGATGCTTTGTGCAAAGAAGTAGAGGAAAAGGAAGCACAGAGAGATGCAAATAAAGTAAGTTTTCCTTTAGGAGTTCCAACAGCAGAAGAGTTTAAAGTGCAGCTTTCAACAATTCGTAAGATGGAAGAGGCTAAGACCACTTTAAAGGGGCTTGAATTATCGATTTCAGAACATGAAGAATGGAGCAAACTTCAGGAAATGTTTGAAACCGAAGTACCTTCTGAGAGCAATATTGATTTTTCGATTGAAATGCTTTCCGATGTAGATAAGCAAAAAGAAGAGATTGCGAGACAAGAAGCAAAGCTTTCGATTGTAGAAGAAGAATTGGATAAAGAAATCATTCCGCCAGTATTTGAAGGACCAATTGGACATAAAGTGTTTTTAGGTGTTGGTATTGGAATTGTTGTGGTTGGGGTGCTTGTACTTGCTGGCTGGTATACACACATTATTCCTATCATGGAAGGACAGAAGCTAATTCTGGCAGCATTGTTTGCAATTGCATGTGGTGCGATTTTCTCATTGGTAGGTGCAGTGCTTGGATATAAAGTTGAAAAACAAAAGGGTGAATGGCAGGCAAATGTAGAAGCAAAGCGTCAGGAAGCACTCATGCAGCAGGCTGATTTAAAGGAAAAGATAGACGCTTTAAAAGAAACTGTACGTAATGTACATGAGACAATTGGTGACTTTTTAGGTAAATTTCATGTGCGTTGTGCAGTTGGAGAATATCAGTCTCGTTTGTACGAACTTAAAAACCAACTCCATGAATATAGACGTTTACAGGAGCAGTTAACAGAGTGTATGGGAGAAAGGGAAAGTTACCAGTCGCTTCGTGCACAGATTGTTACATTTGCAAAACAGTATGATTTTTATTTAGGTGAGGATTATACGGCAGATATTACTGCGTTGCAAAATAAGGCGATTGCATACCAAATGGCGGAAGCTGCGTTTTTAGAGATTAGCAAGAAACGAGAAGCTTTCGAACAACGTCAAGACAAATCTTTCTGGACAAAAACAGCACTTTGTCCATATAGCATTGATGAATTAAATCAGATGATTGAGCTGGCAGATGCAAAACTCGAAGAATTAAAGAGTGCAAAAGCTCAATATGCAAAACAATTAGAAGATTTGCAAGAACAGCTTGATTTGCGTGATGAAAAATATGCAGAGTTGAAAGAAATGCAGAATTTGCAGGAAGAAGATATGAAGAAATATCATATCATTCGCATGACACATGAATTTTTACAGCGTGCGAAGGAACAATTCACTGCGAAATATATGGATCCAATTGCAAATGGTTTTTCAAAGTATTATAAGATGCTGACACAGGATGCAAGTGGAGAATGGATAATTGATGCAAATATCAATTTGAAGGTGCGCGAGCAGGGAGAACTTCGTGATACGAGGTGGCTTTCAGCAGGGTATCAGGATTTGATTGGGGTATGTATGCGATTGGCTTTAGTAGAAGCGATGTATAAAGAAGAAAAGCCATTCCTTATCCTAGATGATCCATTCGTAAACTTGGATAAAGAAAAAGTAGAGGCTGGCAATCAGCTTTTATTATCGGTTGGTTCGGAATATCAGGTAATTTATTTTACTTGTCACGATAGCAGATGTCCAATCATATAATAATTTGATGCAAATAAAGGAGCACAGCCTATGTCTTGTGCAGAAACTATTTTATCAAATAATACGTATGATTTTATTGTGGCAAGTGATGAAACCAACACACCTTTGATTCCGCCTGCGTGTGTGCAGCGTATTAATGGACAGTATGAAATATGGTATTATGATAGAGGTAGTGTGCCACCACTGTCTATCAGTCGTTATTCTTATGCGTCTATTCCAAAGTGTTTTTCACTTATGGATAGTACAAGTTTAGATGTAAGCGGAATACTTGCAATACAAAATCAACCCACCCTGTCTTTAAAAGGACAGGGTGTTTTTGTTGGTATTATTGACACGGGGATTGATTATACGAATGATTTATTTGTTGATAATGCAGGAAATAGTAGAATTTTTTCAATTTGGGATCAGACTGGATTACCTAATGTGTCAGAGGAGAATGATGAGGAGAACCAAATTACTACACGTGTACCAGAGGGCTTTTTGTATGGTGTGGAATATACGAATGAACAGATAAATACGGCGCTGCAGTCTGAAAATCCACTAGAGATAGTACCGGAGCAGGATAGCAATGGGCATGGCACTTTTGCAGCAAGTCTGGCTGCAGGAGGGGAGGATTTAAATAATGATTTTATTGGTGCGGCTCCTCTTAGTGAGTTAGTGGTAGTGAAATTAAAAGAGGCAAAACAAAACTTGAGAGCGTTTTTTTATTTATCAGAACAGGAGCCGTTATATCAAGAAAATGATATTATGGCAGCAGTTGCATATCTTCATGCTGTGGCAGAACGAGAAAATAGACCAATAGTAATCTATATTGGGATTGGTTCAAATCAAGGAAGCAGAACAGGGATGGACCCACTATCTTTCTATTTGAATACAATAGGGATTCAGAGAGGGAGAGCAATTGTTTTACCAGCAGGAAATGAAGCGATTGCAAGGCATCATTTCTATGGAGAAGCAAATTCAACGCTTACCCCAGTTACCGTGGAGGTGAATGTAGAGGAGAATGTAGAAGGTTTTTGTATGGAATTGTGGAGTTATGCACCTGAACTTGTAAGGGTCGTGGTACAGTCGCCTACGGGACAAAGAAGTCTAGGAAATTTTCCAATTGCGGAGGAAACACAGACAACTAATTTCATATTTGAAAATACTCTTCTTACACTAGATTATCGTATAGCAGGGAGAGGAAGTGGAGATCTGCTTGTGTTTTTCCGTTTTAGCAGACCTACTGCAGGCATATGGACTGTATTTGTGTATCCACAGCAAGCCATAACGGGAAGATTTCATATGTGGCTTCCAATTCAGCCACAGGTGGGCACAAATGTAACCTTCATTTCTCCAAATCCAGATACAACGATTACAACACCAAGTGCATCTGTGATACCTATTACGGTGGGTGGTTATAATGGCTTGACCGGAGCTAGGTATATTGCATCTGGAAGGGGATTCTCGGCTTCAGGGGATATAAAGCCAGAGTTTTGCGCACCGTGTGAAGAGGTATCGGGAGCAGGACTTCGAAATAATTATGTGACATATACAGGTACAAGTGCTGCAGCAGCAATTACGTCAGGAGCAGCTGCGCAGTGTTTGGAATGGGGGGTGTTGCGAGGAAATGCGAACACTATGAATTGTGTACAGGTTAAAAATCTCTTGATTCGAGGATGTAATAGAGATGAGAATATTTCTTACCCTAATCCAGAGTGGGGATATGGGAAATTGGATGTGTATAATGCATTTGAGGTTTTACGAGAGTAGAAAAATTTGAAAATTATGAATAAATGGGATGATTTGCTTGCACTTTTGTGGTAGAATAGTTGGTAAGGTGGAAAAGAATTTCTATTTGTAAGTTACGATTAGGAAGAAGGTTTTGTGTTATGACAGCATTAGAACTAAAAAAAGGGGAACATCTAGTTCGAAAAGGAGAAGCTACAAAAGCAATTTATATTGTGCTTCGTGGCTCAGTATATTTAAAAACAGAGTATAATCAGATTACTTTGGGAAGCGGCAGTGTACTTGGTTTTATGCTTGGCTTGTCAGAAGAATATATCTGCGACTATGTAGCAGCAGAGGATTCACTTATTGCTTCCTATAAGTACGAATCACCAAAGGATTATAAGGTAATTTTCAAAGAACAACCAAAATATTGTTATGCGTTTTTACATGCAGCAATTATGCAGTACAGAACCATCTACGATACCTATAGAGCATTAAGAGATGCGTCGAAGGATATTTCTCATTTTGTAGCAAAACAACTTGGGGAATATGAATTATATTGTTCACAGGATCATTTCGAGCAAAGAGAAGTCGGAGTAAGTGAATTAGGTGATATCGTAGAACCAGAACCAATTAAATCATGGGAAATTGATTATTTTACAGAACTTACAGAAGTTCCAGAAAAAAACATGCGTTTCTTCTATGCAGAAAAAGAAGATATGACTATTGGTATCTTGATTCAGATTGCTGAATTTATGACGCGTATGATTTCCAATATGGATGCATTGACAGAATATATGCAAAGAGCAAAAGAATTATTGCTCTGTGAAGATGATGACTTATTAGAAATCTGGTATGATTTGGCAATGAAGATTGCTTCAAGGGGAAATGATGTAGCTGTTGCAGATGCAAGAGTTAAAGAATTGGAAGATTTCTTGAAAAATACTGGTTTTTACAAAGAAGATGCAATTGCAAGCCGTATGAAGTACTATACTTCCGTAGACTTTACAAAATTTGAAGCGCCTGAAACTGTTTTAGTGGATGATGAAAATATGGATGGTGAAGTTGCAGAAGAAATGTCGAGAGCACAGATATTAAAGAGTGACTTTACAGATCACATTATGAAATATGCTGGCTATGAAAAAGAAGATATTGATCATTGTAAGGCATTGTTGAAAGAGTATGATGCAATAGCAGAAGTACAGGATTATACACCAGAAATGCAAAAGACCCGTAAGGCACTTACAAATATGTTCTATCAGATTTATGAGAAAGCCTTTTTACGTGCTGTTAATGCGAGAACTATTTCTACCATCATGAAGATGTTCCTTAATTTTGGTGTGCTTGATCTAGCACTGGTTGGAGAAGAACATCTTGACGAATTAATGGCCTTTTGTGAACTTTTGGATAATCAGTGGAGAGAACAGAAGGCTTTAGATGCAGAAGGAGAATCTATCTGTCATGTATATAGTGCATATCAATGGTTATGCCTGGTATATAGAGGAGAGAAGGAACCATCTAAGAATGAGTTTGACGTTGATTATGCAGGACATTTGCTTGAATTGCGTAAGAGCAAAGAAATTACAAGAGAAGAGGAAAATAGGCTGAAGAAAGACCAGCTGAAGAAAGTTGAGTTTGAATTGCATAACATGTTTATGACAAACAACCGTATCACATATGGTCGTATTACAACTTTCTGTCCAGTATTACATCGTAAAGATTTTATTCGTACGATGGATCAGCTTATGATTTCTTTTATGACGGTAAATGCTGCAATTGATGAAATTCGTGAATTGGATTATTCGGTATTTTATCGAGAAGTATTTTTTGCAGCGCCAGAGTTTGGAATTGAACGTACAGAAATTATGAAAGAAGTACTTCCAGATGTCATTCTTATGCCAAACATCGGTAATAGAGCGATGATGTGGCAGGAGACTGCTGGTGTTAAGAGAGATACACCTGCAAGATTTATTTTCCCTATTATGACAGCAGGGGAATTAAGTGATATGATGCTTGAGACTTTAGGAAGATATCGCTGGGAAATCTGCCGTAAGATACTCGGCGTTCGCTGGAATGATATTCGCGAAAAATCTCTTACTTCCGAGTTCTACGATTATGTTCAGTTTTATCGTAAAAACAGAGACTTGTCTCAGGAAGCAAAAGAGAAAGTAAAAGCAGAATTGGTACATGCAAAGAACAACTATCGAGAAGTGTTTGTAGAGGATTATTTGAGCTGGATGAAATATGAATCACAGGGCAATTTCCGATTGAACAAAGTATCTCGTAGAATTATTTCTGAATATGTGCCATTCCGTACAGAAGTACGAAAGAAATTGGAAGAAAATCCAATGTATAAAGAACTTTTCACAAAGAGTAATATTATTTTTGGTAGAAAACGTGAAAAAGAAAGAGTTTTATTTGAGCGCTATACACAAGCAGGTGGTGTTATGACGCCTGAGTTAGAGGCTCATATGGCTTACTATAATATGTAAAAAAATGTGTTAAAGGCACAAGTGAGTGAAAACTCCCAGAGCAATAAAAAAGGAGTGATAAAAATGTCGTACAAAGATGATGTAAAAGCATATGCAAAGGGAAAGAGAGAAATTTGCGTTGCAAATGATACAATCCCAGAAGAATTGTTTAAAAGCTTTGGTGTAAATCGTGGCCTTCGAGATGTAAATGGTAAAGGTGTACTTACAGGTCTTACCACGATTTCAACAATTCTTTCCTTCAAAAATATAGATGGTGTAAAGACACCTGTTGATGGTGAGCTTTGGTATCGTGGATATCAGGTGAACCAGTTGATAGATGATTTGGAAGATGATGAATTTGGTTTTGAAAAAACAGCATATTTATTGTTGTTTGGTGAACTTCCTACTGAGTCGGAACTTAAAGAATTTTCACATGTACTTGGAAAATGCCGTAGAGTACCAACTAACTTTACTCGTGATGTTATTATGAAAGCACCTTCGAAAGACATCATGAACTCGATGACAAGAAGTATTTTAACTCTGGCATCCTATGATGATCAGGTGGCAGAAGGATCGATAGAAAACAGTCTCCGTCAGTGTATACAGCTTATTGCAAACTTCCCACTTTTAGCGGTATATGCTTATCATGCATATAACCACTATGATAATGGTGACAGTATGTATATTCACAGACCAGATCCAAAGCTTTCTACAGCAGAAAACTTCCTTATGATGCTTCGTCCAGATAAAAAATACACACAGTTAGAAGCAAAGGTATTAGACGTAGCACTTATGCTTCATATGGAACATGGTGGTGGTAACAACTCAACCTTTACTACTCGTGTAGTTACTTCTGCTGGTACTGATACATATTCTGCGATTGCAGCAGCGATGTCTTCCTTAAAAGGACCAAAACATGGTGGTGCAAATATCAAGGTTATGGAAATGATGGATGACATTCGTACCAACGTAAAAGACTGGGAAGACCGTGATGAAGTAAGAGCATATCTTTCTCGCATGTTAGATGGGGAAGTGTTTGATAAAAAGGGTCTTATCTATGGTATGGGTCATGCGGTTTATTCTTTATCTGACCCTCGTGAGAGAATCTTTAAGGGCTATGTAGAAGAACTTGCCGTAGAAAAGGGACAGGATAAACAGATGCACCTTTACAATTTAATAGAAGAATTGGCACCAGAACTGATTGCAGAAAAACGCCATATTTTCAAAGGTGTTAGTCCAAACGTTGACTTTTATAGTGGCTTCGTTTATGAAATGCTTGGCATTCCAATGGAACTATACACTCCACTTTTTGCAATTGCTCGTATCGTAGGATGGAGTGCACATCGCATTGAGGAAATGATTGGTATGAATAAGATTATACGTCCTGCTTACAAGAGTATTAGAGAAGAAGCGGAGTAGAATAGAATACACTAGCATAATTACATTAAAGTAAAAAGGAGAATAAACAAGTGGGTTTATTAGGTAAAAAAGAAA
>JAFQWG010000017.1 GCA_017407605.1 Agathobacter sp.
AACAGTACAGATTTCATTAAACTCTATTGGAAAAGTAAAATCATTTGTTAATGCAATTACACAGTTCGACTTCGATTTTGATTTAATCTCAGGAAGATATGTAATTGATGCAAAATCAATTATGGGCATTTTTAGTTTAGACTTATCTAAACCTATTGACCTTGCAATTCACACAGATGAAAACATTGACGAAATCATGGAAGTGTTGAAACCATACTTAGTTGAATAAAATCAACCATATAACGTCCCACTTAGAATAATTAGAACGGCTCCACGCTAACGCAACGTCGCCTTTTCTATTTATTCTAAGTGGGACGTTTTCTTGTTTACTCAGCTTCCACTATGATGGTTTCTGTAGTAGTAATTGCAGTATTCATCAGTTCATCGATTTTTTCTGCTAATTTTGTCTCTGAACGTCTGATATATTCCACATTTGGTTTTGTTACAGGATGTTTTGCAACAAAGATTGTACAACAATCTTCGTATGGTAAAATAGATGTTTCGTAAGTATCGATTTTTTCTGCGATTGTTACGATATCCTGTTTGTCCATAGCAATCAACGGACGGTATACTGGCATTGTACATGCATCATTGGTAGCTGCAAGTGACTGCATTGTCTGGCTTGCTACCTGTCCGATACTTTCACCTGTAATGAGACCTAAACATTTTCCTTCTTTTGCAAAATGTTCTGCAATCTTCATCATGTAACGTCGCATAATGATAGTAAGTTCTTCGTGTGGACATTTCTCATAAATATATAACTGAATATCTGTAAAGTTAACAATATTAAGTTTGATTGGTCCTGTATATGCAGCTACTTTCTTTGCAAGATCAATTACCTTCTGTTTTGCACGTTCGCTAGTATAAGGTGGTGCATGGAAGTAAGTTGCTTCGATTGTAACGCCACGTTTTGAAATCATGTAGCCTGCCACTGGGCTATCAATACCGCCTGAAAGGAGAAGCATTGCTTTTCCGGCTGTGCCAAGAGGCATACCGCCTGGTCCTGGAATTTCTGTCGAGTAAATATTAATCTGTGGACGAATTTCAATATTTACCATAACCTGTGGATTGTGTACGTCTACCGAAGTCTCTGGAAAGGCTTCTAAAATCTTTCCGCCTACTTCTGCATTAATTTCCATAGAAGTCATAGGGTAATTTTTTCTTGCACGACGAGCATTTACCTTGAAAGTAAAGTTCTTATCTGTATATGCCTCATCGATGTGCTTGATTACCTGTTCACAAAGCGCATCAAAACCTTCGTCTTCTACTAAAAGTACTGGGCAGATTCCTACGATACCAAATACTCTCTGGAGTGCAGCTACTGTTTCATCGTAGTCATAATCTCCTTCTGTTTCTACATAAATACGTCCGTTTTCTTTGCGCACTGTAAATTTACCATCTACTGTTTTTAACTGATAACGAATATTTCTTACAAGTGCGTCTTCGAAGATATATCTATTTTTTCCTTTAATTGCAATTTCTGCGTATTTAATCAAAAATGCTGTGTACATTCTTCTTGCTTGAAAACTGCATATCTATCGCAGTCTTCTTCCCCTTTCTTTACTTTCTTGTATAACGTTGTAACATTGGAATCACTTCACGCATTACTTCTAATGCATAGTCTAACTCTTCTTTTGTAGTGTGAATAGAAAAGCTAAAACGTACAGTCGAATCCAACAATTCTTTCTTAAGTCCAATGCTCTGTAAGGTACTGCTAATGGCTGGCTTGTTGGAAGCACAAGCACTACCTGCCGATACATAGATGCCTCTGTCTTCTAACGTGTGTAAGATAACTTCTGCTCTTACACCTTCGATACTGACACTTACGACATGAGGTGCACTATCATGGTCCTTTTTGCCATTTACGGTTACACCATCTAGTTTTTCTACTTCAGCAATGAAATAATCACGAAGTTCAAAAAGATGTGTACGATTAGCTTCCAGATTTGCGTACATTTCCTCAGCCGCTACGGCAAGTCCTGCAATTGCTGGCACGTTTTCTGTACCGGAGCGCATGCCCTTCTGCTGTCCACCGCCATGAATGAGTGGTTTTATCTTTGTCTTATCTTTTACGAACAGGAATCCACTTCCCTTTGGTCCATGAATCTTATGTCCGCTGACAGAAAGCATGTCCACATTCCATTTTTTAGGATAAATCGTCATCTTTCCATAAGACTGAATGGCATCCACATGAAATAATGTCTTTGGATTGACTGTCTTTATCACTTTCCCAGCTTCTTCGATTGGCTGTAAGGCACCGATTTCGTTATTTACCTGCATAATCGATACCAGAATCGTGTCTGGACGAATGGCATTTTTTAACTCTTCCAAACTAATCTGTCCATACTCATCTACACCAAGATAAGTCACTTCAAAACCATTTTCTGCAAGCCACGCAAATGGATTAGATACGGACGCATGCTCAATTGATGTGGTAATTACATGCATACCTGCTCTTTTATTTGCAATTGCACTACCAATAATGGCAAGGTTGTTGGACTCTGTTCCACCAGAAGTGAAAATAAGCTCCTTTTCCTCTACCTTTAAGGTTTTTGCAATCTTTTTCTTTGCTTCTATAATATATTTTTCCGCTACAACACCTTTTAAGTGCATGGACGATGGATTTCCATAGTCCTGTGTCAATAGTTCTACCATCTTGTCGGTTGCAGCTTTGCTACAGCTGGTGGTCGCGGAGTTGTCTAAATAAGCTTCCATTTATATCTCCTAATCGTCTAAACAAAAAATAAGCATTGATAATGTGGCAAGTCCTGCTGTTTCTGTGCGAAGGATTCGTCTGCCAAGAGAGATACGATGTCCTGTTACAGACTCAATTTCTTCTGGAGCAAAGCCCCCCTCTGGACCTACAAAGATTGCAATACTCTGTCCTGGTTTGATACTTTGCATAATTTCTCTGGTTGCTTCCATACCACGTTCATTCTCATATGGCACTAAAACCACATCGAGTTCTTCTGCCTTTTTTAACGCTTCTTTCCATGTAAGAGGCATCTGAATCTCTGGAATAAGTGTACGCTTTGACTGTTTTGCAGCACTTTCTGAAATTGCCTGCCAGCGTTTTATCTTGCTTGTCGCCTTCTTGTCATCTAATTTTACAACGCAATTTTTCATTGCAACTGGAATGACCTCATATACGCCAAGCTCTACAGCTTTTTGTATAATAAGCTCCATTTTGTCGGCCTTTGGCAACCCTTGGAACAAATAGATTTTGTTTACAAGTTCTGTGCCATTTTCATCTTCCGATTCAATCATTACAACTACTTCATCATCCATAATTGTATCGATTGTTCCAAAGAAACTGCGTCCATTGTCAGAAATGCTGACACGCACACGTTCTCCTGCCTTCATACGAAGGACATTTTTGATATGATTAACATCACTACCTAAGATAGAAATTCTATCCCCTGCAAATTGTTCTTCTTTTACAAAAAATTGATACATATTAGTTCTTGCGGGCTGTAATATTTACCCATTCTCCCTGATGATTAATCTGTACTACTTCAAGGCCAGCTTTTTCAATCGCTTCTTTTACTTCATTTTCTTTGAAATCAATGATTCCGGAAGTGATGAAGTATCCACCTTTTTTCATACGAGCTGGAATTACTGGTGCCATTGGAATGATTACGTCAGCTAAAATATTAGCAACTACGATTTCATATTCTTCTGTACCCACTTTTTCCTGAAGTTCCACATCATCAATTAAGTTACCTACATAGAAAGTTCCAAGCTTTTCATCCAAGTGGTTTACTTCCATGTTTTCTCTGGTAGAAGTCATACAATCTGGATCAAGGTCTGTACCTACAACTTCTCTTGCTCCAAGCTTCAATGCTACGATAGATAAAATACCACTACCACAGCCTACGTCTAATACCTTTGGTGCTTCGTCTTTGTTAACATATTTAATCAACTCTTTAATACAAAGCTGTGTAGTTTCATGCTTACCTGTACCAAATGAAATGCCTGGGTCAATTTCAATCATGAATTTGTCTTTATCTTCCTCTTTTAATTCTTCCCAAGTTGGTTTGATTAAGATGTTTTCGATAGTGAAAGAAGAAAAATATTTCTTCCAGTTGTTAATCCAATCTAAGTCCTCTGTTTCAGAAGAAGTAATCATACCGCTTCCTACTTCAACCATAGAACGCAGATCTTCCAAACCGATTTTTACCTGTTTTAACAGTTCTGTATGGTCTTCACCGTCATCCTCAATATAGAAACTTACATGGCTGATTCCTTCATCTGGTGGAAGTTCTGGTAAAAAGTCGATAAACATTTCTGCCTGATCCGCCTTTGTAAGAGGTATATTATCTTCTATTTCAATGCCTTCGATACCAAGTTCCATAAGCATAGAACTCATATAATCTTCAGCTGCTGTTGTTGTCTCGATTGTATATTTATTCCATTTCATGATTTTTGTCTCCTTCGCAATAGTTTTTATTTTATCGGTGCACCGCAATAAGAGCACACACCCTCTTTGCCTTTTTCGATTTTTGTTGTACCATTGCAACATTCACACACCACTGAAATATACTGAATATTACGTTTGTAAAATTCTTCCTGTTGCTTCTTTTCCACTACCTTTGCATAAGCTTCTTTGAAAACAATTTTCTTATCACTATAATCAATATAGGCATCTATCAAAAAGTTTTTCTTAATTAACCACTCAAATTCGCTTGTGACTTGATTTTCTGAAATACGAACGCATTCTGCGACATCAGCAATAGAAATACTTGCTACATTTCCAATTACGTTTACATAATTCTTCAACGCTTTGTTCATTTTAACTCTCTTAATTCCACAATAGAGAATCACTCCTGCAATTGCACTAAAAAAAGCGGTCATGGAAAAACCAGCAATATCCACTTCTGTAATTAAAAAAGCTCCAATACCACCTACTCCCCAGAAAAAGAGATTTATGGCTGCAAAAATAATCTGAACAGTCGAAATAATCTTACTAAAAACTAGAGTTGTATTATTTACTTTCATTTATTTATCTACCTCATTTTGATATTTCTTATACTTTCCAATTGGTGCGCGACAATAGTCACATACGCCACCGCCACCAACTTTAATTTTCGTAATACCTCCACAGCAATCACATACTTCTGAATAATATAACACTTCATCATTTCCTCTATAAGAAGTATTCCCCTGCGAATTTAATGCATTTGAATTTGGTTCTGTAACTCTTGTGGTTGCAGAAATGGTATTGATCTTCCATTTATAATGAGTTTTACTTCGAAAGAACTCATGTGCTGCATCCATTTTGACGTCTTGAAAATATCCTCTTGCAGTCATCCATATTAGGTCTTCTACAACCAATTGCTTATCGCTTTGTACTCGCTTTGCTAAATCTTCAATGCGTATTTCATTTTTATCGCCTATGAATTCCTTAAACACGTAAAAGTTATCAAGCCTTTGAAGTTCATGCTTACCATGAATCATTACGATAATCCCTGCCACAACAAAACAAAATGCCAACTCAAAATATGTATTCTGAATAAACAATATCAATGGACCAACAATTATCAAAAATACCCCTGAATACACTTTCCATTTCGTATTCTCTATAGCTAATTCAACAGCTTTTTCATCTGTAATCATTTAAATTCCCCTTTTACAACACTTTACTATCAAAATTTAATTCATAAAAACCCAACATATATTTTACATGATTCCCCTTACTATATCAATCCAAAAGCACTAAAAAGGCATAAAAAAACTCCAATATTACTACTTCCATGTAGTAATATTGAAGCCTTCTGTTTTACCCATTTACAATGCAAGCACTTGACTGAGATGGTCGTACTCTCTGTTAATCTCAATAACGAGGCTGTTATCTCCATCCACATTGTCCGGATGATAAATTTTGATGAGGTCTTTGTAACGTTTCTTAAGAGACTGCTGACTTGCAACGCCTCGGAAGAAAAGTTCACCAACCTGTTGGTCAGGGATTCTAGCATATGACCTTGACTGGAATTCTTCCACACGGTCATAAAATGCTTTTTTCTTCTCTATCTCTTCTCGTTCTGCAGCAAGTTTCACTAATTCTTCTTCTAAAATCTGAAACTTCATCTCGAACAAATTCTTCTGCTGCTCTAGTCTGCGGTCTTCAATTTCTACTCTTCGGAAAAAATCCTTTTTTTCTCTGTCAAGCGCACGTTTCTGTTCCTCTAACGCTCTGCGTTCTTCTGTTAGCGTCATGACACAATCCTTTCATTTTTACAAAACCAAGGGAGTTACTATCCATTAACACACTCTATATCGGACACTTTCCCTACAAACAATAGTACCTTTTAGAAAAAAATCTATATTTAGTAAAAACAATGAAGTTATAATACTATATTTTGTGCAATAAGTCCATAGGCAAATTATACGAGAAGTATAAAAAAAGTTCCCAATCACGTTGGGAACTTTTTACAAATATAATTGTTATAAATCATCCAAGGATTCTTTGATTTTATCCATAAATCCTTTTTTCTTCTTTTCTGTGGAAGCCCCGCCCTCTTTTGTAAGAGAGCCGCCTGTTAATTCGTCGAACTTGCGAAGGGCTTCTTTTGCCTCTTTACTTAAGTTCTTTGGAGTCTCTACAATAAGTGTTACATAATGATCACCACGTACATCTTTGTTACGAACCGATGGCACACCTTTTCCACGAAGACGAATACGTGTACCAGACTGTGTACCTGGATTTACAGTATAAACTACATCACCATCTACGGTCTTGATACGTACATCCCCACCTAGAGCTGCAATTGCATAAGAAATATTTGCGTCAGAGAAGATGTGCATATCCTGTCGTTCAAACTGGGAACTTCTAGATACAACCACTTCTACGAGCATATCTCCACGTGGTCCACCATTGATACCTGGTTCACCGTACTCACGCACACGAACGCACTGTCCGTTGTCGATACCCGCTGGAATTTCCACTTTCTTGCGAACTTTCTTTACTACATAGCCACTTCCATAACAATCGCTACAACGTTCTTTAATAACCTCACCACTACCATTACAATCTGGACAGGTCGTAACATTCTGCATCATACCAAAGAGTGACTGCTGTGTCATGACAATTTTACCCTTGCCGCCACACTTCCCACAGGTTTCTTTGCTTGTACCAGGTTTTGCACCACTACCATTACAGGTACTACATGTTTCCTTGTATGAAAATTCGATTTCTTTTTCACATCCAAAGATTGCTTCTTCAAAGGTAACTCGTACGCTCATGCGGACATTTGCCCCTTGTCTTGGTCCATTGTTGGCACGTCTTCCGCCACCAAAACCACCTCCGAAGCCACCTCCGAAGAAATCTCCAAAAATGTCTCCAAAGATATCACTCATATCCATGCCCGAGAAATCGAATCCACCTGCTCCGCCTGTACCATCAAATGCAGCATGACCAAACTGGTCGTACTGTCTACGTTTTTCAGCATCACTAAGTACGGCATAGGCTTCCTGTGCCTCTTTGAACTTTGCTTCACATTCTGCATCCCCCGGATGAGCATCTGGATGATACTTTTTCGCAAGAGCACGGAATGCTTTCTTTATTTCTGCGTCGTCGGCGGTTTTAGATACGCCGAGGACTTCGTAGTAATCTCTTTTATCTGCCATTTTCTTAATCCTCTACGTCAAACTAGGAGCTGTCGCTCAGCGACAGCTCCCAAGTTATTTACTTAACTAGACTTCTTTGAAGTCTGCGTCGATAACATCATCTTCTGGAGCAGATGCGCCTGAAGCGTTACCGCCGAAACCGCCCATATTGCTCATATCTGGACCTGCGCCAGCACCCTGAGCTGCCTGTGCCTGTTCATACATCTTAGCAAATACTTTCTGAGCGCTTTCTGTAAGTTTTTCCTGAGCAGCTTTAAGTTCAGCTACAGTTGCTTCGCTCATCTGATCTGCTTCTGGGTTAGCATCTAAGATTGCTTTTACAGCATTGATATCAGCTTCTACTGCAGCTTTGTCTTCTGGAGAAATCTGTGCTCCAACCTGATCAAGTGCCTGCTGTGTCTGGAATACGAATGCATCTGCATCATTTCTAGTATCAATTGCTTCTTTACGTTTCTTATCCTGTGCTTCGAATTCAGCAGCTTCTTTTACTGCTCTTTCGATTTCGTCATCAGACATGTTAGAACCAGCAGTAATTGTGATGTGCTGTTCTTTACCTGTTCCTAAATCTTTTGCAGATACGTTTACAATACCGTTTGCATCGATATCGAATGTTACTTCAATCTGTGGTACACCACGACGTGCTGGTGGGATACCA
>JAFQWG010000111.1 GCA_017407605.1 Agathobacter sp.
TAAGATTCTTGGAAATGGTGAACTTACTAAGAAGCTTACAGTTCAGGCAAATGCATTTAGCGCAGGCGCAGTAGAAAAAATCGAAGCTCTTGGTGGAAAAGCAGAGGTGATCTAATGCTTCAGACACTACGCAATGCATTTAAGATAAAAGACATTCGTGATAGAATTATCTTTACATTTTTAATGCTCATCGTCATCAGAATAGGAAGTCAGCTTCCTGTTCCTGGTGTTAACGGTGAAGTGTTTAGAAACTGGTTTGCTAGTCAGGCGGCAGGGTTAGATTTCTTTAATGCGATTACAGGTGGTTCGTTCCTTAGCATGTCAGTATTTGCTTTGAACATCACACCATACATCACATCATCTATTATTATGCAGCTTCTTACCATTGCAATTCCTGCTTTGGAAGAAATGCAGAAAGATGGCGAAGATGGAAGAAAGAAGATTGCAGAAATCACCCGTTACTTAACAGTAGGTCTTGCACTTTTTGAAAGTTCTGCAATGACTTATGGCTTCTGGAGAAGCGGTTATCTGTTGGAAAAGAACTGGGTAAACGTAGTTATGGTTATCACAGCTTTAACAGCAGGTTCAGCTGTACTGATGTGGATTGGTGAACGTATCACAGAAAAAGGAATTGGAAATGGTATCTCTATTGTATTGGTAATCAATATCATTTCTCGTATCCCAGCTGATATGGGCGCACTTTGGGATCAGTTTGTTGCTGGAAATTCATTCTTTAAAGCATTTATTGCAGGTATTATTATTTTAGCAATTATCGTTGGAATGGTAATCTTTGTAATTATCCTTCAGGGAGCTGAAAGAAAAATTCCAGTTCAGTATTCAAAGAAAATGCAGGGTCGTAAACAGGTTGGTGGTCAGCAGACTCACATTCCATTAAAGGTAAACACAAGTGGTGTTATTCCTGTTATCTTTGCTCAGTCATTGATGCAGACTCCAGTTATCCTTGCTAGCCTTTTTGGCTGGGGAAATGGAACTGGTGTAGGTAGCAAAATCTTAAAAGGATTATCTCAGGAAAACTGGTGTAATCCAGAAGAACCAATTTATACAGTTGGACTTGTAGTTTATATCTTGCTTATCTTCGGATTTGCAATTTTCTATACACAGATTTCGTTTAATCCATTAGAAATTGCAAACAACATGAAAAAAGCGGGTGGATTTATTCCTGGTATGAGACCTGGTAAAACAACTAGTGATTACTTAAATCAGGTATTGAATTATATCGTATTTATTGGAGCAGTTGGATTAACAATCGTTGCGGTTGTGCCAATTTTCTTCAATGGCGTATTTGGCGCTAGCGTATCTTTTGCAGGAACTTCAATCATCATCGTTGTTGGTGTTATCGTAGAAACATTAAAACAGATTGAATCTAAAATGCGTGTACGCAATTATAAAGGATTTTTGAATGACTAAAAGTACATTGGAGATACTGATTTTTCAGTATCTCCATTCGTGCTATGTTTTAGGAGATTAAAATATGAAAATTATTATGTTAGGGGCTCCTGGTGCTGGAAAAGGAACTCAGGCAAAGCAGATTGCTGTAAAATATGAAATCCCTCATATCTCCACAGGAGATATTTTCCGTGCAAATATTAAAAATGGTACAGAACTTGGTAAAAAAGCAAAAGAATATATGGATCAGGGGATGCTTGTTCCAGACGAACTTACTTGTGACCTCGTTATGGATCGTATTGCTCAGGATGATTGTGAGAGAGGATTCGTATTAGATGGTTTTCCAAGAACAATTCCACAGGCAGAGGCGCTCACCAATGCTTTGACTAAAATCGGTCAGTCAATGGATTTTGCTATTGATGTGGATGTGCCAGATGAAAATATCGTAAACAGAATGGGCGGAAGACGTGCATGCTTGAATTGTGGAGCAACATATCACCTTGTATTTAATCCAACAAAGATAGAAGGTGTATGTGATGCATGTGGCAATTCAACGGTATTACGTGATGATGATAAGCCAGAGACAGTACAAAAGCGTCTCAGTGTATACCATGATCAGACACAGCCTCTGATAGATTATTATAAAAAACAAAACATCTTAAAATCTGTAGATGGAACAAAGCCAATGAATGAAGTTTTTTCTGATATCGTGGCTATATTAGGAGAGTAACAATGTCTGTTAAGATTAAA
>JAFQWG010000112.1 GCA_017407605.1 Agathobacter sp.
AGAGTCTTCGCCATATTTGTTTCTAATCTTATCTATTGCTGAGTCTAGTTTTGATAATTTCTCTACATTTTGGGTTTCAAATAATGAATATTGTCTGTGAGCTTCGTTTGTAGCTTTACTGGTTTGGACACCAAGCAAACGAATTGGATTTCCGTTCCAAAGCTGGTCAAAAAGCTGGCACACGTGATGATAGATTTCGTTGGTTACATTGGTGGCGGAGTCTAAGGTTATCTGACGGGAGGAATGTTTAAATTCATTGTCTACAAAGTAGACAGATACCACGGAAATATAGGCTTTATCTGCTCGAACACGGGTAGCCACTGTCTCCGTAAGGGATAATAGAATTTCTTTTGCCAAAGCGGCATCTGTTACATCAAAGGCAAGGGTGGTTTCATTGCTGTATCCTTTGTTGGCAGGTTTTCTGCTCTTGCTTGCAACATCTTCCATACTGTCTCCGATTCCATTGGCAAATTCCCAAATGACCTCTCCATGACCTTTCAGATTATCGCAAATAATTTTCTTGTCTGTGTTAGCAAGGTCACCTATGGTAAAAATACCAAGTGCATGCAGTCTTTTGGCTGTCTGTCTTCCTACGAAGAAAAGGTCAGACACAGGTAAGGGCCACATTTTGGTGGGCACCTCTTCTGGAAAAAGTGTGTGGACAAGATTTGGTTTTTTAAAGTCCGATGCCATCTTTGCCAAAAGCTTGTTGGTTGAAATACCCACGTTTACTGTAAATCCGAGTTCGTTATAGATGCGGTCTTTTATCGTATGAGCTGTTTGAATTGGGGTGCCAAAAAGTTTTTCTGTTCCAGTCATATCAATAAAAGACTCATCAATTGAATATTGTTCAATATCAGGAGAGTAGTCTTCAAGGATTTTCATCATGGAATTGGAATACTTCACGTAGATAGGGAAATTAGCGGGTACGGTCTTAAGTCCAGGGCATTTGCGTCTAGCATCCACAAGTGGTTCACCTGTAGTGACTCCGTATTTTTTGGCGGACTCTGATTTTGCTAGGACAATACCGTGGCGGGATTCTTCCGAACCACCTACTGCGGAAGGAATAAGGCGCAAGTCTTCTGTATCGCCTAATTCTTTTATTCTATAAGTTGCTTCCCATGATAGAAAAGCACTATTTACATCGATGTGAAAAATAATTGGTTTCATAAAAATCCTCTAATTAGCCATTGACAAACAGGAACGCCTGTTCGATAATATAGATTAAGTATAGCAGAGAAATAGGAGATTGTAAATATAATGAAAAAGGATCGTAGAAATGCTCGCAAAAGACAAATAAGATTACTGGTATCATTGGCGATAGCTGTTGTAGTACTAGCGGTGCTTATTATTGTGCTTATTTTCTCGAATTCGCAGAAGAATCTCGGGGACAATAAGGATAGTGAATTGGTGCAGGAGGAGATGTATAATACTGAGAACTTGCAGGAAAATACGGATGATGAGTCTGAAGATCATTCGTTCACCATGTTTTTCACAGGAGATGTGATGTTGCAGAATGTAATGGGACGATATGATGAGCAGGGGATTAATGGTATTATCAGCGAATATCTTGAACAAGAGATGGTAAATGCTGACATGACGATGATCAATAATGAATTCCCATTTTCTACTAGGGGGGAACAGGCTCCGGACAAACAATTTACCTTCCGTGTACATCCTCATTATGTAAGTGCACTGCAGGACATGGGAGTAGACGTAGCCAGTCTTGCGAATAATCATGCGCTTGATTTTGGACCAGATGCTTTATCAGATTCTTTTACTACATTAGATGAAGCAGGCATTCCATATGTAGGGGCAGGAGAGACGAAAGAACGTGCAGAGGAAGCGGTATTTGTAGAGGCAGATGGACGCAAAGTTGGTGTGCTTTCCGCTTCGCGCGTTATTCCTGTTCACACATGGAATATTATCAGCAGTCAGCCTGGTCTGTTTTGTACTTATGATAGCACCCGTATGGTAGAGCGTATAAAAGAAATAGAAGATGAATGTGATTTTGTAGTGGTATTTGTCCATTGGGGAATCGAGCGAGAAGCAATACCAGAAGAATATCAGAGAGTGCTTGCACAACAGTATATTGATGCAGGTGCCGACTTGGTAGTGGGCAATCATGCGCATGTACCTCAAGGAATTGAATATTATAAGGGTGTACCAATCATATATTGTCTAGGTAATTATATTTTTAATCCTGATATGGTAGACACCTATGCTTTAAAGGTTGTTTGGAGCGAGGATGATACCATACAGTTACAGGTGATTCCTATTGATACGAGGAACTTGCTCACAGCAGAACTGGCAGGGGAAGAAAAGAAGGCATTTTATAAATACTTAGAAGGAATATCAGCTGGTATAACAATTGATGAAGATGGTATGGTAACGTATTTGGCAGATGAAATTATAGTAGATGAAGAGACAGATTGTGGCATGCCAGAGTAAAAATAGTATTTTGTAGATGGAGAGAATGGAGGCTGATGAATTGGAAAAAGAGCGAATATATTTATGTATCGACCTTAAGTCCTTTTATGCCTCTGTGGAGTGTACAGATAGGGGATTGGACCCACTTACGACGAATTTGGTAGTGGCAGATCCGGAGCGTACACAGAAGACGATTTGTCTAGCAATCTCTCCGGCTATGAAAAAACTTGGGATTCGCAATCGTTGTCGTGTTTTTGAAATACCAGAGCATTTAGAATATATTATGGCTCCGCCGCGTATGCAGAGATATATTGATGTGTCTGCGGATATCTATGCCATTTATTTGAAGTATATTGCAAAAGAGGATATATATCCTTATTCCATAGATGAAGTTTTTATGGATGTGACGGATTATCTGACGATGTATCAGATGAGTGCAGCTGAACTGGCGAATGTTATTATTTCAGATGTGCTGGCACAGACAGGAATTACAGCAACTTGCGGTATTGGAACAAATATGTATCTGGCAAAGATTGCTCTGGATATTTCTGCAAAGCATATTAAGGGGAATGTTGCTTTTCTAAATGAAGATATTTATAAGAAAACTTTGTGGAATCATAGGCCAATTACGGATTTTTGGCGTGTGGGAGCAGGAATTGCAAAGCGATTAGAACGTCATGGTATCTATACGATGCGAGATATCGCGATGGCAAAAGAAGATATTTTATATAGTTTAATCGGTGTGGATGCGGAGCTTCTTATTGATCATGCATGGGGAAAAGAACCTACAACAATTGCACAGATTAAGGCATATAAGCCAAAGCATAATAGTTTAACCAGTGGTCAGGTGCTTTGTAGTGAGCGAAGCCATGAAGAAGGAAAGCTTATTGTGAAAGAAATGGCAGATTTACTATGTCTTGAATTGGTGGATAAAGGTCTGGTAAC
>JAFQWG010000113.1 GCA_017407605.1 Agathobacter sp.
GTAGAAGATCTTACAGATTATTTAAATCAGCTTCAGGCAGTTGCAGAAGAATGTGATCACTTTGTGCCAGTACAGGCAGCATCAAACTCTCGTAATGAGCATGGTGAAATCGTATTTGGTATGAACGATGCAGGCGGTGTATTCCCTACTTGGCCAGGTACACTTGGTATTGCAGCAGCAGCAAAAGGTGACAGCATCAAAGTCGTAGACCAATTCGCAGAGGCAGTAAGACGTTCATGGAACTCGGTAGGTCTTCGAAAAGGATATATGTATATGGCGGATGTTATGTCAGATCCACGTTGGCAGCGTACTTATGGTACATTTGGTGAAGATCCTAAATTTGTAAAAAAAGCATTTGAGCGCATGATTCCACGTATTCAGGGAAGCAAAGATGGTGTTACTGCAGATGGTGTTGCAATGACGGTAAAACATTTCCCTGGTGGTGGTGCACGTGAAAATGGATTTGATCCACATTACGCAGCCGGACAGTGGAATGTATATCAGACAAAGGGAAGCTTACAGAAATATCATATCCCAGCTTTCCAGACAGCGGTAGACTTAAAAGCATCTTCTATCATGCCTTACTATGCAAAACCTGCAAAAGAAAAGAGTGCAGACCAGAAAGACAAGAATGGCAAGAAAATGGAAATGCAGCCATACGGATTTGCATTTAACAAACCATTTATCGACGGACTTCTTCGCAAGCAGATGGGCTTTAAGGGTTATATCAACTCTGACTCAGGTATCATTCACAATATGAACTGGGGCGTAGAAATGCTTGACGAAGCAGAACGTATCGGCTTTGCAGTAAGTAACGCAGGTGTTGACGTAATTAGTGGCAGTATCGATATTGATAACGCAAAAGAAAGCTACAAACGTTCTACTAACGATTACTATAAAAAGAATCCAGTACCAGAAGGATTCAAGGCAGAAGAAATCGTGCTTACGGCAGAAGCAATCGACCGCGCAGTAACACGTACGCTTACAGAAATGTTTGAGCTCGGAATGTTTGAAGATACATATCGTGATGTCAAAGAAGCAAAGAAAGCTGTTGCTACTAAGAAAGACTGGGCAAATGCAATGGATGCGCATCGCAAGAGTGTAACAGTACTTAAAAACGATGGCATTTTACCACTCACACCAGAAAAAACCTGGCAGAAAAATGTGTATGCAGAAAGTTTCCACAAAGATCCTCGCGTAGCAGAAATGCTCACAAAAGAATTACGTGAATTGCTCACAGAAGTAAACTTAGTAGATAGTCCAAAAGATGCTGATATCGCAGTTCTTATGCTTCATCCATCTTCTGGTGAATATTTCCATGCAACTAAAGGTTATTTGGAATTAGACATCTGCGAAGGAAAAGTTGTACATGATGTCGATGAAAAATGTCGTCCAATAGAAGCAACACATTGGGAAACGACACTTCATGGAGTAGAACGCGTTGTAGATATTGTGGACACTGTACATGCAAATGATGGTAAAGTTATTATGAATGTAAACTTCACTCTTGCATGGATGCTTGGTAATATAGAACCATATGCAGATGCATTAACAGGTGGTTATGACACTTATCCATCCGCAGTGCTCGAAGTAATGCGAGGACAGTTCTCACCGGTGGGCAAACTTCCATTTACACTTCCACGTGGAGATGAGGTTCTTGCGGTAAATGCTGATGGCGTATGCATCAGCCCTAATGATGTGCCAGGATACGACAAAGACAAATACATGCCAGATGAATTAAAAGATGAAAATGGTAAAGCATATGCTTATCGTGATGCACATGGAAATTATTATGAACTTAATTTTGGTTTAAGATGGTAGAAATAGCACAAAAAGATAGACGCACCTCTTCGGAGGTGCGTGTTTTTATGTACAAAACATTGACAAACGCAATTAAATTGCGTACAATACAAAAAGAATAACAAATTGCATACAATTTAATGTGAACGGTAAAGGAATGACAATTTGTTGCAACTCAAACAATTTATTTAGGAGGACAACACAATGACAATTTATGATTACACAGTAAAAGATGCAGCAGGAAATGATGTAAGTATGAAAGAATATGAAGGAAAAGTCTTACTTATCGTAAATACAGCGACAGGTTGTGGCTTTACACCTCAGTATGAAGGGCTTCAAGATTTGTATGAAAAATATCAGGCACAAGGGCTTGAGGTTTTAGACTTCCCATGTAACCAGTTCGGAAATCAGGCACCTGGCACAGAAGAGGAAATCGAAGATTTCTGTCAGTCAAGATATGGCATAACCTTCAAAATGTTTAAAAAAGTCGAGGTAAATGGAGAAGAGGCAGAACCATTATTTAAGTTTTTAAAAGAACAAAAAGGCGGAATGATGGGTAGCAAAATCAAATGGAATTTCACAAAGTTTTTAGTGGATAGAAATGGTAATGTTGTAGAACGTTATGCACCAACAACAACTCCTGAACAAATTGATGCAGCAGTTGCGATATTGCTTTAACCTTCACAAAAAATATATTTTTGCATATCCTAAAGGTGGCAAAAGCTATGTTATGATAGAAAGGAATTAGTATGGAATATATCTATAATACGGAAAATGTATGTGCTAGAAGAATTAAAGTAGAGATTAATGGGGATATTGTTAGCAATGTGGTATTTTTAGATGGTGGCTGCAATGGAAACTTAAAAGCTGTGCCTCGGTTAGTAGATGGAATGACTGTCAAGGAGATAGAGGAAACTTTAGGTGGAATTACTTGTGGGCGCAGACAAACGTCTTGTGCAGATCAGTTGACAAAAGCAGTGAGAGCGGCATACGAGGAATCCCAAAAGGCGGTGTAAGTACATTTTAAAGCGCGAGAAATAAAGATTGTGCACAATGCGAAGATTGCACAAAATCCGACAAATGTCTTGAATGCGATTAGAAAAAGTGGTACAGTGATTAAAGTGTCAAAGGAAAACGTTACATGAAAAATGTAACTATTACGGAGGCGATTGGGAATGTCATTAGAAGGATATGAACAGTTAAAATTAGAAAATCAGTTATGTTTTCCACTTTATGCTGCGGCAAAAGAAGTGGTGCGTCAGTACAAGCCTGTATTGGATGAATTAGACTTAACATATACCCAGTACATTACAATGATGGTATTATGGGAAAAAGAAAGCCTTAATGTAAAAGAGCTGGGAAGTATGCTCTATCTGGATTCGGGTACACTTACACCACTTTTAAAGAAGCTAGAAGCAAAAGGCTATGTAACTCGCTGCCGTTGTAAAGAGGATGAGAGAAACCTTATTATCTGCATTACAGAAAAGGGCGAAGCACTTAAGGAAAGAGCGGCAAGCATTCCAGGTGATATGACCTGCCGATTTGTAAATCTTACAAAAGAAGAAATCAGTTCGATGTATCATTCGTTATACAAATTGTTAAGTCAAGTATAGCTCGTGTCAAATGATATTCGCTATTTATAGAGCCAAGTATAGCGCGTGTCAAAGACATTCGCTATTTACAAAGCAAAATGAAAAAGACGCTTAATATAGAAAAGCCGACGTTGCATTAGCGTGGAGGCGTTCTATATTAAGCGTCTTTTGTAATATGACACGGAGTGTCTTGCGTCTTAGATTCTATCAATATCAACTACGATATGTCTTGGCTGACCTGTAATCATAATTGGTGAAAGTTCAGCCTGAATAAGAGGACGAATATATTCGATTAATTCTTTACTTACATATGTACCATCTTCAGTAATCCATTCCAATGGAACTTTCTTTTCTACGTTTGCAATCTTGTCAACGTCATAGAGATCTGTTGTACAGATATATGGGTCAGAAGAAACACGTTTTAAGATAACCATCTTACCAGTTTCGCCACTGAATGCAGCTGATACAGCTGTACCACCAACTTGGTAAGCTTCTGTGATATCTACACGTGATGTCATGTGGCCAGCACATCTTTGGAGTGTAGCAAGTTCTACCGCACGAGCCTTGCAGCCAAATTTCTGTCCGCAAAGGTTTGCAAGATATGTAGCAGTACCACTTAACTGTTTGTGACCGAATGAGTCAACATAGTCATTGTGAGCAGCCTGTTCAAATACGTATTTACCATCAGCAGTTTTGATACCTTCGGAAACAGCTACAACGAGAGCTTTCTTTGTTAAGAAAAGTTTTTCAACTTTCTTAAGGAATTTATCGATATCAAATGGAAGTTCTGGTAAATAAATTAAATCTACACCTTCACAGTCTTCACATCTAGCAAGACCAGCAGCTGCTGTAAGCCATCCAGCGTTACGTCCCATGATTTCGATGATAGTAATCTGTTTGTTATCATATACGAGACCATCGCGGATAAGTTCTTTTGAAACAGAAGCGATATATTTTGCAGCACTACCAAAACCAGGTGTGTGGTCTGTTACATCTAAGTCGTTGTCGATAGTCTTTGGAACACCAACGAAACGAATTGGGCTACCAATAACTTCTGCACGTTTTGAAAGTTTGTTGATGGTATCCATTGAGTCGTTACCACCAATATAGAAAAATGCAGCGATTTCTAATTCTTCTAAGATAGCAAAAATTTTATCATACATTTCTGGGTTAGCGTCATAATCTGGAAGTTTGAAACGACATGAACCAAGATATGCAGATGGAGTTCTCTTTAATAATTCGATATCCATTTCAGAACGAAGTTTATCATCTAAGTCAACGATATTCTTTTCTAAAAATCCCTGGATACCATGACGCATACCATATACCTTTGGAGCGCCTAAATCTTTTGCAGTCTTGTAAACCCCTGCAAGACTTGAGTTAATTACGGATGTAGGACCACCTGACTGGCCTACGATAACATTACCTACCATAGTTTACTTCTCCTTTTTCCTTAATAAAACTAAAATTGTCGGTTACTACTATTATACAGAGTATTCTAAAAATTCGCAATAAAAAGCAAAGAAGAATGAAAATTTTCTGTACAAGGGTCTGGAATTTGAGGTAAATAAAACTTTGAAATAAAACTTCATTGCATAAAATCTTTTGTGTGGTAAAATAACATGTGCAACACACAAATAACAAAAGAATCGAGAAATACTTATGATATTGGAAAACGAACGACACGATGAAGAACGTGCATTTTACGGCTTAAAAGACGCGCTTGTAAAAAACTGTAAAATTGATGGTCCTGCCGACGGAGAATCTGCATTTAAAGAATGTAAAAATATAGAAGTAGTAGATACCTATTTAAATCTACGCTATCCATTCTGGCATGATGAAAATGTGACTATCACAAACTGCGAGATGACCGAAAACTGTCGTGCAGCACTTTGGTATGACAAAGGTGTAAAAATTGACGGATGCAAAATGCATGGTATTAAAGCGCTCAGAGAGTGTCAAGATATTGAACTTAAAAATACCGATATTGACTCACCGGAATTTGCATGGCGTAGCCGTAATATAAAAGTAAAAAACACAACCTTAGAAGGAGAATACCCATTCTTCGAATGTAAAAACATGGAAATTGATGGTCTTACTATGAAAGGGAAATATTCCTTCCAATACATCGAAAATGTCACATTCAAAAACTGCATATTTGATACCAAGGACGCTTTTTGGCATGCAAAAAATATTATGGTCGAAGACTCGGTGGTAAAAGGAGAATACCTTGCTTGGTATGCAGAAAATATTCGTTTTGTCCGTTGTAAAATCATCGGCACCCAGCCTCTCTGCTATGTAAAAGATCTAGTGCTAGAAGAATGTGAAATGGAAGGTTGCGACCTTTCCTTTGAACGTAGCGAAGTAGAAGCAACCATTAAAGGTCATATCGACAGTGTAAAAAATCCATTTGTAGGAAATATTGTTGCGGATAGTATAGGAGAGATTATCCTAGAAGAGGAAATCGTAGAGCCTGGAAAGTGTAAAATTGTGGTGAAATAAAATTTCGCCACTTTTTTGATTTTTCCTATTAAGTAAATCCAAAATCATCCGATAAAAAAAGTAAGAAAATAATTTCTCAGGAAGAAAGGAGATGCTGTTTATGCGTATAGATGCATATAATCAGATCGCACAACTTTACGGAGTGCAGAAAAACTACAACACCCAGAAAGCAAAAGGCGTAGCTTCAATGGGTAGCGATCAATTATCTATCTCATCGGCTGGTTACAGTCATCAGGTAGCTAAAGCTGCAGTATCAGAAGCTTCTGACGTTAGAGAAGACAAGGTTGCAAAATTAAAAGCACAGATTGAAGCAGGAACATATTCTGTAAATCCTGAAGATTTTGCAGCAAAATTGTTGGAAAAATACAACGCAGTATTGTAGTAGAAATGAGGATTGACGGTGGCTAGTTTAGTTGATGAGCTCGTAAGCGTGTTATGTGAA
>JAFQWG010000114.1 GCA_017407605.1 Agathobacter sp.
GCTGGCGGAGATTCTAAATTTGGTATGATTTGTGACACTATAACGATGTGGGTAATTGCAGTACCTTTAGGTTTTATTGCAGCTTTCGTATTAAAACTTCCTCCAATGGCAGTATACTTCATACTTTGTCTAGATGAGTTCTGGAAAATTCCAGTTGTTATAAAACATTATAAATCTTATAAATGGTTAAAAAATATTACACGTTAGATTTTAAACGCTTTTTGTGTTCACAAAAAGCGTTTTTCTTATGTTATTTGATTGAAATAATGACCTAAAAATGATAAAATATATTCTGATAAAAAATTAACAAAATACAAAGGAGAAAAAGGGATAATGGAGAATTTAGACAAGAAATATGATGCCTTGTTTACACCATGGAAGATTCGTGATGTTGAAATCAAAAACCGAATCGTTCTTTGTCCAATGGGTGGTACATCACTTTTTGGATGGATGGAATTAACAGGTAATCATTTCGACAAAGAGGCGGCAAAGTTTTTCATTGAAAAAGCGAACAACAATGTAGGTCTTATCATTACTGGTATTGCTCCAATTAAGAGTACATACTGGGGACAGTGGCTTTATGAAAACGAAAAAATGTTCGTAGAATTAAAAGAATTCATGAATGAAATTCATAAAACAGGAGCAAAATTATTTATTCAGCTTACTGCTGGTATGGGCCGTTCATGGGCGATTACATCACCACTTGTTCCACTTGCTAATTCAAAAGTAATTAGTACATTAATCAAACCAATTATAGACCTTCCTTACGAAAGTGCAGCACCAAGTGAATTACCTTCACGTTGGGCAGAAAATTTAACAACACGTGCACTTACTAAGAAGGAAATCCATGAAATCGTAGATGCTTTTGCAAAAACAGCAAAATTATGTATGGATGCAGGCGTAGATGGTGTAGAAGTACATGCGGTACATGAAGGCTATTTATTAGATCAGTTTACTATGGAATGTACCAATAAGCGTACAGACGAATATGGTGGATCTTTTGAAAACCGTTATCGTTTCCCGGTTGAAATTGTAAAAGCAATCAAAGAAACTTGTGGTGAAGATTTCCCAGTTTCTCTTCGTTATTCTGTAACTTCTAAGATGAAAGGTTTCTGCGAAGGTGCAGTACCTGGAGAAGAATTCGAAGAATTCGGACGTGATATGGAAGAATCAGAAAAAGCAGCAAAATACCTTCAGGATGCAGGCTATGATATGCTTAATGCAGATAATGGAACTTACGACTCTTGGTACTGGTCTCATCCACCAATGTATATGCCTACAAACTGTAACTTGGAAGATGTAGCACATATCAAAAAATTTGTAGATATTCCAGTTGTATGTGCAGGGCGTATGGAACCAGATGTTGCTGCAAAAGCAATTGAAGAGGGTACAATTGATGGTATGGGTGTAGCTCGTCAGTTCCTTGCAGACTCAGAATGGGTTACAAAGATGTTAGAAGGACGTATGGAAGATATCCGTCCATGTATCTGTTGCCACAATGCATGTTTCAACATGGCAAAATACAAAGGTGTTGCTAACCAGCAGTCACTCCACGATGTAAGCCATATTGCACGTTGTGCATTGGATCCACGTGTAATGCAGTCTGATAAATATGAAATTAAACCAGCTAAGCAACAGAAAAATATCGCTATCATTGGTGGTGGTATCGGTGGTATGGAAGCAGCAATTCTTCTTGCGAAACGTGGACATAAAGTATCTCTTTATGAAAAAACAGATCGTTTAGGTGGTGTATTTATCGCAGCTGCAGCTCCATCTTACAAAGAACATGACAGAATGCTTATCGCTTGGTATGAAAGAGAAATCCAGAAATATCCAATCGATATTTATATGAATACAGAAGTTAAGAGCCTTGAAGAATTAAATGCTGACGAAGTAATTGTAGCAACAGGTGCAAAAGCTCGTAAACTTCCAATTCCGGGTATAGAAAAAGCAGTAGAAGCTGTTGATTTCTTACTTGGAGATCAGAGCAATGTAGGTGAAAATATTGTAGTAATCGGTGGTGGTTTGACAGGTTGTGAAATCGCTTATGATCTTTACTTACAGGGCAAGAAACCAGTTGTTGTTGAGGCAAAACATGACCTTATTGTGTCTGATAAAGTACCTCTTCCAAACGCAAGCTACTTACGTGATTTCTTTATTTCAAATAAAGTTCCTACATATGTAGACAGCACTGTAAAAGAAATCAAAGATGACTGTGTTGTTATTGCTGATAAAACAGGAAATACAACAGAAATTAAAGCTGATAATGTTATTATTTCTGTTGGTTATATTCCAACACCAGCATTTGCAAAGAGCAAACATGTACATGTAATTGGTGATGCTGCACAGGTTGGCAGCCTTCGTACCGTTATTTGGGGTGCATGGGATATTGGCATGAAACTCTAATACAAAAATAAATACAGGGTAGGATGCCTGCCCTGTAGAAAAGAGGATAAAATGATTCTTACAGATGAACAGAAAGCCATATTAAATGGTGAAAAAGGAGAAACCTTAGCAAAGGTTATGGAATCAGTCGTTCGTTATGGTGAACTTTTCGGAGCAGAAAAATTGATTCCAATTACAAGTGAATATACACATTTAGTTACATCTTTTGGTTTAAAAGCATTAGGACCAGTATATGATTTGATGGACAAACTCATTGAGGAAGGCGCTATTTCTACACAGAAATTCTCTGTAGACCCTAGACCATGTGATCCAAATGTACCAAAGAATTTTTTACAGGATTTCATTTTCAAAAACTTCATGTATTCAAAACAGGATTTCTATGAAGGACAGTTAAATAAACTTGGTCTTATGGATAAAGATGCATTCACATGTACCTGTTACATGGATGAAGTAGGAAATAAACCTAAAAAAGGCGATATTTTAAGCTGGGCAGAAAGTTCAGCCGTAGTATATGCTAACTCTGTATTAGGTGCAAGATGTAACCGTAACTCAGGTATCATTGATATTATGCAGTCTGTGGTAGGATATGTACCATACTTTGGTTTAGTAACGGATGAAGGTAGAAAAGCTACCTGGATTATCGAAATCAAAACAACTAAGAAACCAGAAGCACAGCTTTTAGGCTCTGCAATTGGTATGAAAGTTATGGAAGATGTTCCATATGTAAAAGGCTTAGACAAATGGCTTGGAACAGAACTTGATGATGCAGCATGTACTTATTTAAAAGACTTTGGTGCAGCTACAGCATCAAATGGTGCTGTAGGTCTTTACCATATTGATAACCTTACTCCAGAGGCAAAAGAACTCGGTGAAACTCTTATCGATGAAAATGCACAGGTTTATGTAATTGATGATGCTGAATTACAGCGTGTATATGACAATTACCCAGTTATGTGGAAAAACAAAGATGCAAAACCAAAACTTTGCTTCATGGGATGTCCACATATGAGCTTAGAACAGCTTAAGAGCTGGACAGATAAAGTAGAAGCTGGATTAAAAGAAGCTGGAAATAACAAGGTAGTAATTCCTACTGTATTTACAGCAGCTCCAAAGGTATTAGAAGAGTTTAATAAGACGGAATATGCCGCTAGATTAAAAGCAACTGGTGTTATTACATCATATATTTGTCCACTTATGTATATGAACAATCCTCTTTGTGGACCAATGCCAGTAATTACATCTTCAAACAAACTTCGTACTTACACAACAGCTCGTTACTATACAGATGACGAAATTTTAGTACAGATTACCAAAGGAGGCAACTAAGATGAAAGAATTTAAAGGTAGAGTAGTTGCTCCAGGGCAGCTTACGGCAGAAGCATTAGTTTCACATGGTGGACTTAATACACTTGCTTCATTCCAGAAAGCATTACAGTTTGGCGATAAAAAGGCTACATGTGGCGACCAGAACAATACCGACCTCTATAACAAACAGATGGCAGGAAAAGCTCTTTGCTTACCACAGACTATCGGTTCTACTACAGGTGGTTTGGTATTATACTGTGCATGTTCTATGGGTAGACAGCCAGCTTGTATGCTTTTCTCAAAACCAATTGATTCTCTTGCAGGTGCAGGTGTAATCCTTGCTGACGTATGGTTAGAAGCAGACACAGCTAGAATGCCAGTTATCGACTCACTTGGCGAAGAATTCTTAGAATATGTAAAAGACGGTATGTCAATTACAATCAAAGAAGATGGCATAGTAGTTGTAGAATAAAATGAAAATAAAAAGTTGGAAGGACATGCAAATTATGTCTTTCCAACTTTTTTGTTATGTATTATAATGCTATTTATATCTAATCAGAACTAATAAGTAGTAGGTAATAAAATGAAAGAGTTAAAAGAGTTTTTTTTAAATATAAACAAGTCATTTTATATAATAATATGTGGTCTGTTTTTGTTGATTCTAGTCTCATTTATTGACAATTATATATTTGGTAGTAATACAGAAGCTATGAATAACATAGAAGCTATATCTGCTGAAGAAGCAGAACGGCAAAATATTCTAGATGAAGCAGAAAAATTGGCTTTATCCTATGATTATGACACTGCAATCGCATTACTCCAATCATATACCGGTTATGATACATATGAAGAGATGACAGCAGCGATTACTGAATATGAAGAAACAAAGGCAAGTTGTGTACCAGTAAATATTGATGAAGTAACTCATATCTTTTATCATTCACTTGTGGTAGATCCAATTCGATGCTTTGGTAACCAGGAAAATGATCCACAGTGTATTGGCAACAATCAGTGGATGACTACCGTAAGTGAATTTGAAAAAATTACACAGGAAATGTACAATCGTGGGTTTGTTTTAGTAAGTATTCATGATTTATATGAGTTTGTAATTGATGAAAATGGCAATGAAATCATACAGCCGGCGACAATTATGCTTCCAGAAGGCAAAAAAGCATTTGTGTTATCCATTGATGACTTAAGCTATTATCATAGCTATGATGATTATGGATATGCTGCCAAACTAATTATTGATGAAAATGGTAAGGTAAGAAATGAGTACATCGATGCAGATGGTAATACTTTGGTTGGTGCATATGACGTAGTTCCACTTTTAGATGATTTTATAGAAGCACATCCAGATGCCTCTTATCGTGGTGCAAAAGGTACAATTGCATTAACTGGATATAATGGCGTGTTAGGATATCGAACAGATATTTCTTATGAAACTCGTCATGACATTAATTGGGATAAACAAAAATGGCTAGAAGAACATCCTGATTTTGATTTGGAAACAGAGCGTACCGAAGCAAAAAGAGTAGCGGATGCTATGAAAGAAGATGGGTGGACTTTTGCAAGTCATACATGGGGACATAAAAATGTTGGTGAAACGAGTCTTTCTGTATTACAAGGAGATACCAGAAGATGGAAAGAAAATGTAGAACCGATTGTTGGTGAAACCAATACCATTATATTTGCTCATGGTACTGATTTGGAGCGTGGTTTAGGAGATTATTCTTTGACTAATGAAAAATTTCAGTATTATTATTCAGAGGGGTATCGAGTATTCTGTAATGTAGATGCTACGAAATATGCGACACATTTTGGAACAGATTATTTGCGTCAAGGTCGTCGTAATTTAGATGGATATCGTATCTATAATAATGCAATTGGTGAACAGGATAATTTATCGGATTTATTTGATGCAAAAACAATTATAGACCCAGATAGACCTCCGGTTCCACCATTGTAATACATAGTTAATAAAGCTTTACAGTATGGATTCTTATTTGTGCTGTAAAGTTTTTCTTTTTCTTAAGAAAAAGATGTCACGTTTTATAATTTTGAAAAGTCTTATAAATAGAACACAAGCAAAGGAGGAAGACGGATTGAGCAAAAAAGAGCAGTTTTGCCAGTATATACGTGAATGTGAAAAGTCCATGTACATACTAGCAAAAGGAATTGTAAAAAATGATGCTGATGTTGCTGATGTAATACAAGACTCTATCTTAAAAGCATATACCAATTTTGATTCTTTAAAAGATAAAAATAAGTTTAAGCCGTGGATAATGCGAATTGTACATAATACTGCAATTGATTTTATCAAAAAACAGCGTGAAATTCTTAATTCAGAAGCACAAGAACAAGTTTCTATGCCTGAACCATCCATTGACAAAGAAACTAAGCTGACTATTTGGGAAGCTGTTCAAAAGCTTAATTTCCCATATCAAACAGTAATTATTTTATACTACTATGATGGTTATTCTGCAGAAAAAATTTCAGAAATCACGTCAACATCCGTTGTAAATGTACGTCAGCAGTTAAGTCGTGGCCGAAAAAAGCTTGCTAATCTATTAAATGAGGAGGATTTTATCCAATGAAAAACTTTGATGAAAGAATGAAAGAAAAATTAAATCAGGAAGATATTCAAATTCCAGAAAAAGTACATGCAAGAGTAGAAGAAACATTAAATAGTCTTACTGAAAAAGAAGAAAAAATCACCAAAAAACATTTTAGTGTTGTAAGAAGAGTATTGGCAATTGCCGCAAGTCTTGCATTTGCATTCCTTGTACTTATGCCAAATGTTAGTGTAACATATGCACAGGTTATGTCTAATGTACCTGTTCTCGGAGTTATTATTGATGTATTTACAGTACGTAATTATAACTTCTCCGGTGATCAGCATGAACTTAATGCTGAAGTACCAAATGTAGAAGTAACCGATGGTAAAAATGATGTTGTCTTAGATATCAATGCTGACATCGATACTTTTACTACAAATATCATCAACAAATTCTATGAAGATTTAGCTTCTACAGAAGGCACTGAATATGGCGCTGTAGATATTGATTATGAAGTAGTAACAAACAACGATAAATGGTTTACTTTAAAAATAAATGTAACAGAAACACAGGCAAGTGGATATATGTATGCTAAATACTATCATATAAACAAAGAAACAGGGGAATATGTATCATTTACAGATCTTTTTGATGCATCTAATTATGCTGCATTAGAAGAATATATCGTTTCTGATATGAAAGCTCAAATGGAAGCAGACGAAAATCTTGCATACTTCTTTGATGATCCAGTCATTGGAGAGGATTTCGTATATGTAACAGATGATCAGAACTTCTATTTTGACGAAAGCAACAACTTAGTTATGGTTTATAATGAATATACTGTTGCACCTGGATATATGGGAATGCCTGAAATTATAATTCCTGTAGATGTATATGAACCACTTATGAAATAGATTTTATTGATATGCTGGAAAGCACAAAAATGTGTTTTCCAGCTTTTTTTATGTTATAATAAGCATTATGCTTTTTGATTTAAGGTAATATTAAGGTTTTATACATTATATGGAAAGCTTTTAGTGCTAACATAGTAAAAAATACATATTATTAAGAGGCAAACTAGTTATCAAAGGAGATTACATATTATGAAAAAAATGAAACAGACAAAAACCTGGCAGGTTGTTTTAATTGGACTTATCATTAGTACAGTTATTACACTAATTATTGATTATTTAATTCCAACAGCATGGAATTTCCGTTCTCAAGGGACCTGGATAAAAGTATTTATTATTCTTATGATTTATACTACAATCCATGCGCTTTTAGTTGGCACAGCGCAAGCAAAATATCAGATTCCAAAGAATGATAAACTGGTAAATCTACCATTTTTGTTACCACTTATTATGGTTCCAGCTTTTTTCATCTGTATGATTACAGGTGCTCAGATTTTTAATGCATCAAAGTATGCATCTATTATCCATGTAGAGCAGGTGGAATCAGGTGATGCGATTCTTTCTGAAAAAGATGCAGAGAGCATTGCTCTTATGGATACCGCTTCTGCAAAACAGCTTGGTGATAGAGAAATCGGTGCAATTGAGAATTTCTCAGCTTTTAATGTATCAAATGATTACATTCAGTTAAACATTCATGAAGATGCAGTAAAAGTCTCCCCTTTGGAATATACAGGGCTTTTCAAATGGATTAACAATAGAAAAGAAGGTGTAACAGGTTATGTATCGGTATCACCAACTACAATGACAGCTGAATATGTTGAATTTGAAGAAGGGATGAAATATGTTCCTTCAGCATATTTCAATGAAGATTTAAATCGCCACCTTCATTATCAGTTCCCAACACTTATGTATGGAAATATTCATTTTGAAATCGATGAAAATGGTAAACCTTATTATGTATCAAGTGTATTTGATAAAACAATTGGGCTTTTCGGCGGTAAAATAGTTGTTGGTGCAATTGTAACAGACCCTGTTACTGGTGAAAGCACATATTATGACGTAGCAGACATTCCACAGTGGGTAGATTATGTATTTCCTGGAGATTTAGTGTGTGATCTTTACAATGTAGCACATAAAAATATCAATGGTTTCTGGAATGGTACTTCTTTTGGTGCAAACAAAGGATGTATGCAGACAACTACCATTGATACTCCATCTAGTGGTGATGAAGAAGATGATACCGCAGATGCAGGCACAGATTATGGTTATATTGCAAAAGACGGAGATATTTACATCTATACTGGTGTAACTTCTATGGCTGCAGATAGTTCAAACCTTGGTTTTATCATGGTAAATGAAAGAACAGGACAGTACAAATATTTTGCAGTTTCTAGTGCAAACGAACAGTCTGCTATGAATGCTGCAGAAGGTGAAGTACAGCAGTATGGCTACCAAGCATCTTTCCCA
>JAFQWG010000115.1 GCA_017407605.1 Agathobacter sp.
GTATCAAAATCTGGTTCTCCTACACCAAGGGAAATGACATCATCCATCTCACTTGCGATATCAAAAAACTTACGGATTCCAGATGGTTTAATCTCTACGATTGTTTTTGATAATGGATTTCTCATTAATTCATCAACTCCCTTTCATCCTTTGCTGGTTTGGCTAAGATTGTTCCATGGTCTTTGTATTTCTTTAAAATAAAGTTTGTTTTTGTGCTAAGTACCGTATCCATTGGTGCAAGTTTTTCAGATACAAACTGCGCTACTTCACGAAGGCTCTTTCCTTCAATAATAACCATAAAATCAAAACCACCAGAAATTAAGTAAATCGAATTTACTTCTGGATAATTGTAAATGCGTTCTGCTACTTTATCAAACCCCATCCCTCTCTGTGGTGTTACACGCACTTCAATAAGAGCAGTTGCTTTTTCTACGCCAACTTTATCCCAGTCAATCAAAGTATGGTAGCCACAGATAACTCTTTCGTGTTCCATAGCTTCTAATTCATTTAATACAATCTGTTCGTCGGCACCAACACGAAGTGCAAGTTCTGCAACATCTATTCTTGAATTCTTTTCAATATAATTTAAAATCTTTTCTCTCATAATTATTCCTTTCTTACTGCAAGATATATAATTCGTCTGTCTGAGTTGTTTCTAAAAAACGTCTCTCATCTTCGTTAAGCAAAACTCTGTCATTTCCCTCTGTTGCTTTTCCAATTACAACCGCAGGAATATTTGCTTTTTCCATTTCCATAACCAAACCATTGCCATCTTCTGTTGCAATCAAAAGGCAACCTCCTGACAAAAGCTTATAAGGGTTCACATCAAAATATTCACATATTTCAATGGTCTCCTGTCGAATTGGAATCTTCTTTACATCAATCTCTAGTCCAACGCCAGCACTTTCTGCCAATTCCCATAATGCTCCAAACACGCCGCCTTCTGACACATCGTGCATCGCACTGACGCCAGACTTTGCGGCGACTGCAGCCTCCGGAACTATTGACATCATCTGCTTAAATTGTAATGCTTTATCTATAAAAGGCTGTGCATATCTTTTACGAAGCTCTCCTTCTTTCTCTTTTGCTAAGATGGCGGTGCCTTCCAGTCCTACCCATTTCGTCGCAACAATGTCCATTCCAGGATGTACTTTACTACTATGTAACATGGAATCCTTTACAACAGCACCAATCGCAGTTACAGTAATCAAAGGCTCTTTTACAACTCGGGTTACTTCCGTATGACCACTCAATATATCTACACCACATGCTTCACATGCAGTATCCATATCTTTCATCAAATCACGAAGTTCTTCTTCATTCAGAGATGTTGGCACAAGCATAACTACCGATACACCCAAAGGCTGTGCACCCGAACACGCCACATCATTACACGCCGCTGTAATTGCCGCACTTCCAATATCATCTTTTGATAATGTAATTGGTTCAGAAGATATTACAACTGCCATTTCCTCATTAACTGAAACCGCACCATAATCTCCACCTATAGATGGACCTATTAAAGTCTCTTTATTTCGTCTATGCAGTTGTTTTAAGATGGAGCGTTTTAAAATAGACTCCTTTAATTTTCCTGCTTTCATCTCTACCTCTTATATAGTGCTTAAGGCTGTGACGATTTTCGCCACAGCCTGTGTATACATTTTTAGTTCGCTGGTGTTTCTCCACCCGTTGATTCGCCACTTTCAGAAGGTGCTTCTGGAGTTGGTGTCGCTTCCGGAGTTGGTGTCGCTTCTGGGGTTGGTGCAACCGGTGCAACTACTGGTGCTCCCATTGAGGTTACTGTTGCCTGTACTGCTGCATCATCACCGCTTGCAATCGCATTATTAATTGCCATAATCTGATAATCATTTGCGCCTGCCACGCCAATTGTAACTTTTCTTGCAGAAGCTTGGTACGTACTCTTATTGACTTTTGTACGCTCTTTTTCAACTCCATCTACCGTCACAACTTTCCAAAGTTGTGCAACATAACCCACATGCTTACTTCTTGTCTGCAAGAAGGTGCCTGCTGGATCTGTATATGAAATCGTATATTCGGTAGGTGGATCGTTTTCTGAAAGCACTTCACTCACATATTCCACCTTACGATTTGCAGGTCTTGTTTCTTTTCCATAAATATTAAATGTAATATTTCTATTTTTCCAAGCAGCTTCTATATATACAGGGAAATCATATTGATTCTTAAAACGAAGATCTTTATATGTCCCTGCGATTGCTGCATCTGCAGCTGGATCTACATAAGTTACTATCATAGAATGATTAAATCTTTGTGTGATTTCAAGCTCTGCATTTAATGCCGCATTATACAATGTAGTAGAAACCTGACAAATACCACCACCAAAAGATTCTACTGTTTCACCATTCAAATAGGAACCTGCCAACTCATATCCATTTTCCTGAGTAAATGGATTTACAAGTTCATATACGGATAACTCATCACCAGGATAAAGAATCGTTCCATGAATTTTGGAAGCTCCATTTTCCACATTTTTTGCTCTTCCCGCACCAGAAGACTTATAATTTGTAGTAAAAGTTCCCATCAAATCTCTTACTACAGATAATTCTTCTTCTGAACCTCTTGGATGAGAAACCACACTTGTAAGAGTAAACTTTGCATCCTCTACTGCTGCGAGTTCCCATTCTGTACCGATATAATTATTCAATTCATTTACTGCGGTAGGAATATCAACTTCATTTCCATCCTGACCTGGCACATAAACAAACTCTCCATCTTCGATTTTTAATCCATTATCAATAGCCTTAATATCAATTCGTGAAGATCTATTATGAAGAATCTCTGCCGTTTCTTGCTTATCAATAGCAAGCCCCATGTCTACAACATGATGCTGAGCTTCCAAATCTTTTAACTCTTTGAATCGTTTAATAAGATTTCCTGATTTTCCAACTGCAACTGCTTCTGAAACCGCTTCACCAGTCTTTGCACTTAAACCCATCTTCTCTAAAGATACACTAATACTTCCCTTTGGGCCCACTAAAGAAATAGATTTTGTCTTAATTTCTTCTACATACTGATTTACCGCTTCTGTAGCTTCTTCCGTATTCATACCGCTTACATCAATACCTCCAATGTAAACGCCATTTTCAATTACTGTATCTTCTGTTACATCTGCCTTGAACAAATTTTCATTTGTAAGCAAGAATGCACCTGCAACCACTAACATACATGCAATTGCTAAAACTCTAATTTTCTTCATGCTCTTTCCTCTAAACCATCTATTCTAAATAAAAGCCTTCAAATGTCCAACAATTTATTTTATCACAATTAGTAACTTTTTCAAGGATACATGCAAAACTAATACACAAACAATGCTGAGACAAAAGTTGTTATCAACATAGCCGCAACTAAAACCAAACAAATAACTGCAAATAATTTATTATTCTTTCTTCCTTTGTTAAAATTATACATTTTATTCACCTCATTCAAAAAATCTGTTATACTTACCTGTATAAGAACAGGAAAGGATAAAATTATGTTTCCATTTTTAGCAATATTTATTACATTTTGTCTTATTTTAACATATTACATTCGCAAAAACGATGCAGACCAGCAAAAAGTACAAGACGAATTCTGGGAAAAAGAACGCCTTGCAAATGCGGTTCGTAAAAAAGACATTAGTAAACTGAACTATATTACCATACCTTTTGAAAAATTACCAGTGAAGCTTAATACTTCTATCGAAAAAAAATTGTATGAATTAGCAGATAAACCAATGCTCAACCTTACTGGCATTAGTAACACAGATTTAAAACTTACCTATGGCACCGCCAATATAAACATCCTTTCAGAATATGATACTAACTTTTCAGATTTCGTATCTTTTCTGCCAGACTATATCGAAGAACTCCTTGAAGCTGGTTATCTGGATAGCGCACAACTCCTTTTAGAGTTTGCAATTGATTGCAATGCTGATTCTCGCAAGATTTATGAACAGCTTGCAACTATTTATAAAAGCCAGAATCAATCCGAAAAATTCCAAACCTTGTATGATTATGCGGAACAATTGCCTGACCTTACAAAAAAGTCCGTTCTTAACATGCTATCTGCCATGAACTAAAATATACTTATCCATAATACGGGAGGCTTCACTTTTGGTGAGGGTCTCCCAATTTATTTCATCATAAATTTGATGACTTTCTCTATACTCTTTTAACCTTTGCATCTGCTTTGGCGTAGCCGGCGACTGTTTTTTCGCTCGATACACCAAAACTCTAGGCTCCAAATAAGTTTCACTTATCCCCACTTCTAAAGCAAGCGCTTTTAACTTCTCAAAAATTGTCCAAGTCTCAATAGCATCATCGAATGCCCTATGCTCCCTCTTGCGCTCTATTCCAAAATATTCGCATAACGCATCCAGTTTTTTTGATTGCTCAGCCGGCAACAATACTCTTGCTAACTTTAAAGTATCACATGCCTTTACCTCTAACGGTCTTTTATGATTTACCGCCCATTGCTTTAAAAAGCTATAATCAAAGTTTATGTTTTGTCCTACCAGAATATACCCATCTATAAAAGATAATAACTCTGTAATTGCCTCATCTTTTTCTCTGCCATCAGCAACCATTTCATCTGTTATTCCAGTAAGCTCAACGACTCTCGTTGGAATTTTACATTTGGGATTTACCAAACAGTCCATCTTATCTATTATTTGGTTATCTCTAATCTTTACTGCACCTATTTCGATGATCTGATCTGTTTTCGCAGACAGCCCCGTCATCTCCAAATCTAATACAACATATTCATCAATCATCTATTCTTTTGTCCTTTGCTTTACACAAATCGTTCAA
>JAFQWG010000116.1 GCA_017407605.1 Agathobacter sp.
AACTTTGTCAAGAAGTGCTTCTGCCATGTAGTATGTGTGACCGTCAGCTGCTTTTACTTTGCAGTAAGTATCGCTTGGGTTTACACAAAGTGCTACGTTGGATGGAAGTGTCCAAGGTGTTGTTGTCCATGCTAAGAACCAAGCATCTTCTCCTGCTACTTTAAAACGAACCACTGCAGAACGTTCTTTTACAGTCTTGTAGCCCTGTGCTACTTCCTGCGAAGAAAGTGGTGTTCCACAACGTGGGCAGTATGGTACGATTTTGAAACCTTTGTATAATAATTTCTTATTCCAGATTTCGTTAAGAGCCCACCATTCAGATTCAATGAAGTTATCATCATAAGTTACATATGGATCATCCATATCTACCCAGAATCCTACTGTGTTTGAAAAATCTTCCCACATGCCTTTGTATTTCCAAACAGATTCTTTACATTTACCGATGAATGGCTCCATACCGTATTCTTCAATCTGTTCTTTTCCATTAAGGCCAAGAAGTTTTTCTACTTCCAATTCTACTGGAAGACCATGAGTATCCCAACCAGCTTTACGTGGCACATATTTGCCTTTCATTGTCTGGTATCTTGGAATCATATCTTTGATAACACGAGTTAAAACGTGTCCAATATGTGGTTTACCATTTGCAGTTGGAGGTCCATCATAGAATGTATATGTTTCTCCTTCTTTTCTGCTGTTCATGGATTTTTGGAAAATGTCGTTTTCGCGCCAGAACTGTTCTACAGCTTTTTCTCTGTCCACGAAGTTCATGTTTGTGTCAACTTTGTTGTACATGAAGCTATCCTCCTAATTTTGGTATATTAAACTTAAAAAGGCTCGCATCCGTAAAAAGGACGCGAGCCTAGCGTTATACCACCTAATTACAATGTACTTAAGGACCCATTTGTCCTTGCATACCCGTTCCCTGTAACGTAGGAAATACGTCAGAACTTACTAAACGCAACCCCTTCTCATCAGAACTCTTTAGAGTTCTGGCACGAGATTTTGGTCAGCGCAGCTGACATTTCCCCCACAAAATCTCTGTGCAAAGCGTGTTCGACGTGGCACACGGCGAACGGTTCTGTTCTGCGACTCAGAAGTGATATTCGTCCCTACCCTACTCGTACCGCCTCACACCAACGCGGCTCGCTGTGACTTTACATGTAGAAATTACTGTCTTCGTCATAGTCTTTTTCTATAAAAATCATACTCAATGAGTATACGTTTTTTGACAAAAAAAGTCAAGGTTTTTGGTATTCTCATTTGTTAGTAATACTAATAGGTTTTATAACCGGCTATAACTATTGATACGTCTTTGCTTGCTTTTCAATATCCTTGATTGTCATAAGATATTCTTCTTCAACAGGTGAAAGAGTTTTTATCTGATATCTCTGATATTCCTCGTTTGCTTTTTCTAGTGCCTGTGCATGACTAACACTTCCTACTCCCTCTAGTACTTTCTCTCCTGTTGCCATAAGAATATTATCCAAATGTTCCACATAGTCACTCATATACATAGGATTCCGGCGCATAGCTTGTATTTCTGCAAAATCAAAATATCCAGAAACGATATTATTTAAAACCTTCAACTCTCTTTCATCTAAATAATTTTTAGCAATGCCAATATCCTTCTTAACCGGAAAATCTCCCGAAAAAGTTTGTAATCCCATAAATGGTTTATCTGCATCAGCACGTTCATATATCACTTCTGCAGCAGTATGTCCATGTGCTGCATAATGCAACTTGTTTTGAACTATCTTGAAAAAAGCAATTGACTCTGCACTTTTGGGATTATAATCAACACTTGTAGCATACAAATCTAATACTTGGCGATACATAACCTTTTCAGATGAACGAATATCTCTAATTCGCTCCAACAACTCTTTCCAGTAATTTCCTCCGCCTAATTGCTTTAAGCGCTCATCATCCATCGTAAAGCCTTTTATCAT
>JAFQWG010000117.1 GCA_017407605.1 Agathobacter sp.
TACGTATATAAAAAAGGGGGAAAACAACTATGGCAAAAGAAATGGTTGCAATGCTTCTTGCTGGAGGTCAAGGATCCAGATTATATGCATTGACACAGAACCTTGCAAAGCCAGCAGTTCCATTTGGCGGAAAATATCGTATCATCGACTTCCCAATTTCGAACTGTGTAAACTCAGGCATTGATACAGTGGGGGTATTGACACAGTATCAGCCAGTAGAATTAAACAATTATATTGGAAATGGACAGCCTTGGGATTTAGACCGTCTCTACGGTGGTATTCATGTACTTCCACCATACCAGAAAGCTTCTGGTTCAGACTGGTTCAAAGGTACAGCAAATGCTATTTATCAGCACATTGCGTTCATTGAAAAATATGATCCAAAGTATGTTATCATCCTTTCTGGTGACCAGATTTGTAAACAGGATTATAACGACTTCTTACAGTTCCACAAAGCAAAAGGAGCTGAATTCTCAGTAGCAGTTATGGAAGTACCTTGGGATGATGCGTCTCGTTTTGGTCTTATGGTTACTGATGAAAATGACAAGATTACAGAATTCCAGGAAAAACCTGCAAATCCTAAGTCAAATCTTGCATCTATGGGTATCTACATATTCAACTGGGATATTTTGAAAAAATACCTTGTAGAAGACGAAGCTGATCCAAATTCAGAAAATGACTTTGGTAACAACATTATTCCTAACCTCTTAAGAGACGGACGTAACATGTATGCATACCGTTTTGATGGATACTGGAAAGACGTTGGAACAATTGGTTCTCTCTGGGAAGCAAATATGGAAGTACTTGATCCAGAAAATTCTGGTATCGACCTCTTTGATGAAAACTGGAAGATTTACAGCCGTAACAGCGGTCATACAGGTCACAGAATCGCGCCTACAGCAGTTGTAGAAGATTCTATGATTACAGATGGTTGTGATGTTAAAGGTACTGTAAAACATTCTATCCTTTACGCTGGTGTTACAGTGGAAGAAGGAGCTGTATTAGAAGATGCAGTAGTTATGGGTGGCTGTACAATCAAAGCTGGTGCAGTTGTTAAACATTGTATCTTAGGTGAAAGCGTTGAAGTTGGCGAAAACGCTGTTGTTGGTGAACATCCAGCAGGTGGCGGTATCGGCGATGTAGCACACGTTGGTCCTGGCTTAAAGATTGGTGCAAACGCTGTAGTTAGTGCAACAGCTAAAGTATATGAAGATGTTAAGGAGGGAGAAAAATGCTAAACACAGTTAATAATAAAGAAGCGTTGGGCGTTATTTTTCCTAACAGCTACGATGGATTAGTACCAGAACTTGTAAAAGAAAGATTAATGGGCTCTGTACCATTTGCAAGCCGTTATCGTTTAGTTGACTTTGTTATTTCTAGCATGGCTCGTGCTGGTATCGATAATATTTCATTAATCGCTCGTGAAAATTACCTTTCACTTATGGATCACCTTGGATCAGGTCGTGAATGGGATTTAGCTCGTAAAAACGGCGGTTTAAATATCATCCCACCATACGCACAGAAAGAAATTAAAGTATACAATGGTCGTGTTGAAGCTTTAGAAAGCATCAAGAGCTTCCTTGTATCACAGAAAGAAAAATATGTTGTAATGTCTGATGCCAACATTGCTGCAAACATTAATTTTGCTGACATTATCAACAAACATAAAAAATCTGGTGCAGATATTACAGTAGTATATCGCAAACAGGAAATTCCTGAAAATTATAAAAAACCTCTTGGAACAAACCATGACTTATACTACACATTTGATTTAGAAGGAAGTCGTGTAAAACAGTTATTTGTTAATTCTAAGAGAGATGGAGAAGTAAACTTCTCTATGAATATTTATGTAATTGATAGAGAACTTCTTATTCGTTTAATCAATGAAGCATATGTACTTGGATTTACATGTTTCGAAAGAGATGTAATTGCTCCACAGATTGATATGCTTGACGTTCAGGGATACTGCTATGAAGGTTATGTTGCTCATATCCACGATATGAAGAGCTACTTTGATGAAAACATGAAACTTCTTGAAGAGGACAACTTAAAAGGACTCTTCGGACCAGGACAGATTTATACTAAGATTCGTGACGACAACCCAACAAGATACATTAAAGGCGCAAAAGTTTCTAATGTTATGGCAGCTGATGGTTGTGTCATCGAAGGCGAAGTTGAAAACTCTGTGCTTTTCAGAGGCGTTAAAGTTGCAAAAGGAGCTAAAGTTAAGAACTGCGTATTAATGCAGGATACAGTAGTAGGCGAAAATGCTTCTCTTGAATATGTAATTACTGATAAAGATGTTACTATTACAAGTGGAAAAGCATTAGCTGGAACAGATTCATTCCAGGTATTCGTTGCTAAAAATCAGACAGTCTAAGGCTGATTAAACTCGGGAAACAATGTTTCCCGAGTTTTTTATTGGCAAAATGTACATAATCTGTTATAATAAGTGCAGAATAATATTCAGGAGGCATTTGAAATGGCAGAAACAAATAAAACTTTTCAGATAAAATCAGATGATTTGGGTGATGTTAGAGTTTCTGAAGAAGTTGTAGCTATTATCGCTGGACTTGCTGCTACAGAAGTTGAAGGCGTAAGCTCAATGGCAGGAAATATCACAAATGAAATCGTTAGCAAGCTTGGCATGAAAAACCTTTCAAAAGGTATTTTTGTGGAAGTTATGGATGAAGAAATCAAAGTAGATGTTGCTCTTAACATTGCATATGGCTATGCAATTCCTGATATTTCAGCAAAAGTACAGGATAGAGTAAAAACAGCAGTAGAAAATATGACAGGACTTACTGTAGCTGTTGTTAATGTTCGTATTGCAAGTGTTGATATGGGTGATAATTAATGCTTTGTAAAAGTGAATATTTGTAGTATAATAGAGGGTGTCGAATTGACATCCTTTTTTATTACAATCTTGAGAGGAAAATATATTTATGACAAGAAGAGAGTTAAGAGAAAATGTTTTTAAAATGCTGTTTCGTGTGGAGTTTCATGAAGAAACTGAAATGTCAGAACAGTTTGATTTATTTGGAGAAGAAGTGGAGAATATAACAGAGGAAGATACTGCTTATATCAATCATAAATGCAATGATATTATTTCAAAAATTGCAGAAATTGATACTGCAATTAATGAATCAACAACCGGATGGAAGACAACTCGTATGAGTAAAGTTGATTTATCAATTATTCGTCTTGCTGTTTATGAAATGAAATTCGAAGAGGATATTCCAGCAAAGGTATCAATCAACGAAGCGGTAGAATTAGCAAAGAAATATGGAGCTGATGAGTCGGCTGCATTCATTAACGGAGTTTTAGCTAAATTTGTATGTTAAAAAATATATATTCAGTAGGTCAGATAAGTGAATATATTGCAAATATGTTTGCACAGGATTTTATGCTGAAAAATATAAGCATAAAAGGTGAGATATCCAATTGTACCTATCATTCAACAGGGCATATTTATTTTACCTTAAAGGATGCAAAGGGTGTATTAAAGGGTGTTATGTTTTCTGGTAATCGTCGCAATCTGCAGTTTCATATGAAAGAAGGCGATCAGGTAGTTGTGACAGGTTCCATCGAGTCCTATAAGTTTTCCAGTCAGTATCAGATTATTGCCAGAAGCATCGAATTAGATGGTACAGGTAATCTCTATCAGAAACTTGAAGAACTCAAAAAAGAACTTGAGGAATTGGGGATGTTTGACGAGATGTACAAAAGACCAATTCCTGCTTATGCCAGAAAAATTGGTGTCGTAACATCTCCAACAGGTGCAGTAATTGAAGATATCCGAAATGTTGGTTTCAGACGTAATCCTTATGTGCAGATTATTTTATGTCCTGCACAGGTGCAAGGGGATGGGGCAAAAGAGAGTATCGTAAGTGGTATACAGAGATTAGAACAGCTCGGTGTTGATGTAATTATAGTGGGGCGTGGTGGAGGCTCTATCGAAGATTTATGGGCATTTAATGAACGAATCGTAGCAGATGCGATTTTTAACTGTAGTGTACCTGTGATTTCGGCAGTAGGACATCAGACCGATTATACGATTGCTGATATGGTAGCAGACAAAAGAGCGGCTACACCATCGCAGGCAGCGGAGTTTGCGGTATTTGAGTTTGAACAGACAAAGATTGCACTTGCACAGATGAAACAGCGACTAAATCTTTCTTTCAATCGTAAAATAAATATGATGAGAGAACGATTAGAGCATAAAGCGACAAAACTACACTTCCTCAGTCCAAAGCGTCGACTGGAAGAAAACAGAAGAAGGCTTATGGATTTTGAGGAAAAGATGACTACAAAGATGCAGTATATCCTGCAGGATAAAAAGAATCGTTTGGCAATACTTGCAAGGACATTAGATGGATATTCACCTGCCAAAAAGATAAGCAGTGGATATGCCTATTTAGAGGGAAAAGATGGTAAATCTATTAAAACAATTGGGCAGGTGCAGGTATCAGACGAAATCACAGTACATGTGATTGATGGTAACATCAAGGCAATTGTAACGGAGGCTACAAAAAATGAGTGATAATAACAACATTACATTAGAAGAACGTTTTGAACATATTGAAGAGATTATTCATGAAATGGAAAATGGAGATATTTCATTGGATAAATCTTTTGATTTATATAAAAATGGACTAGAAGAAATAAAAGCAGCAAATGCTATGTTAGAGACAATGGAAAAAGCAATGCTGGTATTAAACGAAGATGGTAGTTTGGAGGAATTCTAATGGATATTAGAGCAGAACTTTCAGTACGTGCCGAAGAGGTTAATCAGATTTTAACTGAATACTTACCAAAGGAAGAAAAATTACAGAAGACAATTTTTGAGGCAATGAACTATAGTTTGCTTGCTGGAGGAAAACGTATTCGTCCTGTTTTAATGGGTGAGGCATATCGTATGTTTTCTTCTGAAAATCATATCGACAATGGCAATGCAGTAAAAGCTTTTATGGCAGCAATGGAAATGATTCATACTTATTCTTTAGTACATGATGATTTACCTGCTATGGATAATGATGAATATCGTCGTGGCAAAAAGACTACGCATGCTGTATATGGAGAAACGATGGGGATTTTAGCAGGTGATGCATTACTTAACTATGCGTTTGAAACTGCGGCAGAAGCTTTTGATGAAGAGGCGGTTGCTCCTTCTTACTTAAAGGCATATCAGGTGCTTGCAAAAAAAGCAGGTGCATATGGTATGATTGGTGGTCAGGTTGTGGATATTGAGACCGAAGGTATGACAGCAGATGAGGTTACGATTGATCGTTTAGAATACATACATCTTTTGAAAACGGCTGCATTGTTAGAATCATCTCTTATGATTGGAACGATTCTTGGGGGTGGCACAAAAGAAGATGTAGAAACAATGGAACAGATAGGTCGTAAGGTTGGCGTAGCTTTCCAGATTCAGGATGATGTATTGGATGTAACTAGTTCTATGGAAGTGCTAGGGAAACCAATCGGTAGTGATGAAAAGAATAATAAAGTGACTTATGTTACTTTAATGGGATTAGAAAAAGCTCAGGAAGAAGTTGTAAAACTTTCTAACGAAGCAATTGCACTTTTAGATAAACTTCCTGTACAGAGTGAATTTTTAAAGGAAACTATTTTGTATTTGATACATAGAGAAAAATAGACAGCATGAGGTTTTATCATGGTACTTGATCGTATACAAAAAGAGAATGACATAAAAAACTTAACAGAAGCAGAGCTAGATGAACTTCGTTACGAAATACGTCAGTTTTTATTAGAAAGTATTTCTGTAACAGGTGGGCATTTGGCTTCTAACTTAGGTGTGGTTGAGCTTACCATGGCACTGCATTTGTGTTTTGATTTGCCAAAGGATAAGATTATTTGGGACGTAGGACATCAGTCATATACCCATAAGATCCTTACTGGTAGAAAAGAAGGTTTTCAATCCTTACGTAAGTATGGTGGAATGAGTGGTTTCCCAAAAGCAAATGAAAGCGAGAGTGACTGTTTTAATACGGGACATAGTTCGACCTCTATTTCGGCAGGCTTAGGCTTAGCTGCAGCAAGAGAAGTAACTGGCGAAGATTATCATGTAGTATCGGTAATCGGTGATGGTTCCTTGACAGGTGGAATGGCATTTGAGGCATTAAATAATGCTTCTCATCTTAATTCCAACTTTATTATTGTATTAAATGATAATAATATGTCCATTTCTGAAAACGTAGGTGGACTCAGTAAATATTTATCTAATTTCCGTACCGCAGATGCATACCGTGATTTAAAAACTGAGGTTTTAAAATCACTTCAAAAGATTCCACGATATGGTGATAGAGTTATCGAAAGTATCCGTAGTGCAAAAAGCAGTATCAAGCAGCTTTTTGTTCCAGGTATGTTATTTGAAGAAATGGGAATTATTACACTTGGACCAGTGGATGGAAGTAATCTCAAAGAAATGATGCATACTTTTGAAGAAGCAAAGCGTGTAGATGGTCCAGTGCTTGTACATGTAATTACTAAGAAGGGTTCTGGATATCTTCCTGCAGAGAAAAATCCATCAAAATTCCATGGAGCTGAACCTTTTGATATTGCAACAGGAAAGCCTCTTAAGAAAAAAGAAAAAGCCACTTATACAGATGTTATTTCGTCTGTTATGTGTAAAATGGCAGAGACAGATCCAAAGATAGTTGCAATCACGGCTGCAATGGCAGATGGTACTGGATTATCAAAATTTGCAAAAGAGAATCCAAGAAGATTTTATGATGTAGGGATTGCAGAACAGCATGCAGTAACTTTTGCTGCAGGACTTGCAAAAGCTGGGTTGAAGCCAGTATTTGCAGTATATTCTTCATTTTTACAGAGAGCATATGACCAAGTGCTTCATGACGTTTGTATTCAGGATTTACCAGTGGTATTTGCAATAGATAGAGCAGGGTTAGTTGGTAGTGACGGAGAAACACATCAGGGTATTTTTGATATTTCTTATCTTTCATCTATTCCTAATATGACACTTATGGCTCCTAAGAACAAATGGGAACTTGCAGATATGATGCAGTTTGCGGTAGAATTTCCATCTCCAATTGCTGTAAGATATCCAAGAGGAAGTGCATATGATGGATTGAAAGATTTACGTAGTCCGATTAAATTTGGTAAGAGTGAAGTGATTTCAGAAGGTGAAGGAATTGCATTGTTTGCCTTGGGAAGTATGGTTGCTACGGCAGAGAAAGTCGCAGAAAAGTTAGAAGTGCAAGGAATACATGCAACAGTAATTAATGCTCGTTTTGCAGCGCCGTTTGATAAAGAGATGGTAGTATCATTAGAGAAAAATCATAAACTACTCGTTACTTTGGAAGAAAATGTAATTAGTGGTGGTTTTGGTGAGCATGTATCTTCTTTTGTGAGTGAAAAAGATTTGGAATTAAAGGTGCATATTGTTGCAATACCAGACGTATATGTGGAACATGGCAATGTTGACCGATTAAAAGAAGATATTGGTATTGATGAAAATACAATTTTCGAAAAAATATTAGCAATATATAAAGAATTAAATTAGAGGATTATATGAAAGAACGTTTAGATGTGTTATTAGTTAATCGTGGTTTAGCACCATCAAGAGAAAAAGCAAAGACCATGATTATGGAGGGAAATGTTTTTGTAAACAACAACCGTGAAGATAAAGCAGGCTCTATGTTTCCAGATGACTGTAATATCGAGATTCATGGTACTACATTAAAATATGTAAGCCGAGGCGGCTTGAAATTAGAAAAAGCCATGACTCATTTTGGAATTACATTAGATGGTAAAGTATGCATGGATATTGGAGCTTCTACAGGAGGGTTTACGGATTGTATGCTTCAGAATGGAGCAAGCAAGGTATATGCAGTAGATGTAGGATATGGACAATTTGCATGGAAACTTCGTCAGGATGAAAGAGTTGTCTGTATGGAAAAGACCAATATCCGTTATGTGACGCCAGAACATATAGATGATGCACTCGATTTTGCATCAGTGGATGTTTCGTTTATTTCTCTTACCAAAGTGCTTGGTCCAGCAAAAGAACTTTTAAAAGAACATGGACAGATGGTTTGTCTGATTAAGCCACAGTTTGAAGCAGGAAGAGAAAAAGTTGGTAAAAAAGGCGTAGTTCGTGAAAAGTCAGTTCATGAAGAAGTAATCGAAAAAATTATTTCATTTGCTATAGAAACTGGTTTTTCTATTCATGCATTGGAGTATTCTCCAATAAAGGGGCCAGAGGGAAATATTGAATATTTAGTTTATATTGAAAAAGATGAGAATCCGAAAAAGGAGGAATCCGTAGATATTCATGAAGTCGTGGAAGCGGCGCATGGAAGTCTGGATAAATAATATGAAAAAATTTGTTATTGTTGCAAATCCTTACAAAGATCCTGAACTTAAAGTGTCAAATGAAATTGCAGAGTATATTCGTAGCAAGGGTGGCACTGCGTATAGTCTTTTGGATCGTCCAGATCCAAGTATATCATTTGAAGAACTGGATTATGGGAAGATTACAGACGATACAGACTGTATTATCGTACTTGGTGGTGACGGTACTCTCATTCGTGTCGTTCGAAAGACAAGAAAAACAAATATTCCATTAATTGGTGTAAATCTTGGAACATTAGGTTATCTTTGTGAATTAGACCGTGATAATATGTATCAAGCAATTTATCAATTGCTGAATGGTAATTATTCATTAGAAAAGAGAATGATGATAAAAGGTCATCGGAAAGGAGAGGATAAAGGAAGAACTGCACTTAATGATATTGTAGTACATCCAACCGGTGTATTAGCGGTTCTTCGTTTGAATGTGTATGTAAATGGTGAGTTTTTAACGACTTATGACGGTGATGGTGTTATTATTTCCACACCTACGGGGTCAACTGGTTATAACTTGTCAGCCGGCGGTCCAATTATCGAACCAGGTGCAGATATTTTGGCGCTTACCCCAATTAATGCGCATAATTTAAATTCCAAAGGAATTATACTTCGTTCAGAAGATGTGATTGAAGTAGAATTGGTTTCACGTCGAGGTTCAGAAGGTGATTCTGCTTATGTAAGTTGTGATGGTGATCGTTTGACAAAATTAGAAGTGGGTGACCGTTTTGTTGTGGAACGAGCAGCGCATACGATTAATATTTGCAAAGTAAACAAGCAGAGTTTCTTGGAAACAATGCGAAAGAAAATGAGATAATAGATTTAGGAGACATTATGAAAACGAAAAGACAATCCAAGATTTTGGAGTTGATTCGAAAGAACGATATCGAAACACAGGAAGAATTGCTTGCACATCTTTTAAAAGATGGATTTGCGGTTACACAGGCAACGGTATCTCGTGATATAAGAGAAATGAAGCTCACAAAAGTTTCTGTAAATGGTGGAAAACAAAAATATACTACTTTAAATGATACCACAGAAGATTTGTCAGAAAAGTATGTGCGTGTACTTAGAGACGGATTTGTTTCTATGGATATGGCACAAAATATTTTAGTGATTAAGACTGTTTCAGGAATGGCTGGAGCTGTGTGTGCTTCCTTGGATGCAATGAGCATTCATGAAATCGTAGGTTCTATTGCCGGAGATGATACAATCATGTGTGCAATTCGTACTACAGAAGATACCATTGCAATTATGAAGCGACTTCGTAAAATCGTAGAACAATAGCATGATAATCAAGAAAAAGACTTGCCTCGGCGAGTCTTTATGTGCATATTCGTAGAGAGTAGAAGGAGAAAATATGTTACAAAATCTACATGTGAAAAATCTCGCCTTAATTGATGAGACTGAGGTGGAATTTGCAAAAGGGTTAAATATCCTAACAGGTGAGACTGGTGCCGGAAAATCAATTATTATTGGTTCCATTAACTTAGCACTTGGGCAACGTGTACCAAAGGAAATGTTAAAAGAAAATGGTGAACCAGCATTGGTTGAGCTTATTTTTTCTGTTGATGATGAAAAGGTAAGAAAAAAATTAAGTGAATTGGATATAGAAATGGATGATGATATGGTGATTTTAAGCCGTAAAATTTCATCTGGAAAAGCAGTTGCACGTATTAATGGAGAGGCAGTATCAGCAGCAACTTTAAAAGAAGTATCTTCGCTTTTAATTGATATTCATGGACAGCATGAACATCAGTCACTCTTATCTAAGAAAAGACATTTGGATATATTGGATGCATATGCAAAACAGTCATTGGAAGATAAAAAAACACGATTAAAAGAAGTTTTTGTGGCATATCGTCAGTTAAAAGATGAATGGGAAAATTCGAATATTGATAATGAAGCAAGAAATCGAGAATTATCTTTTTTAGAATTTGAAGTAAAAGAGATTGAAGAAGCTAATCTAAAAGTTGGCGAAGATGAAGAGTTAGAAGAAGAATTCAAACGTTTTTCAAACGGACGTAAAATTATGGAAGCTGTAAGCCGTGCGCATGAGGCTGTCGATGGACAAGGGGAATGCGCTTCAGAACTTATCGGTCGTGCACTGCGTGAAATATCTTCGGTATCTAACTATGATAAAATAATTGCAGACATGGAAAGTCAATTATTAGAAATTGAAAACTTGTTGCATGACTTTAATCACGAGTTATCTGGTTACATATCAGATGCCGATTTTGATGAAGAGACATTTTATACTATCGAAAAACGTTTAGACCTTATTAATCATATGAAGTCAAAATATGGAAATACCATAGAGACGATCCTTAATGTTCACAAAGAAAAGTGTGAGCGAATTAGTGTTTTAAATGATTATGATGAGTATTTACAGAAATTGTCTCATTCATTAAAAGAAAAGGCACAAGAAGTAAATGTTTTATGTGAGGAAATATCATCGATTCGTAAAGAAAATGCAATTGTATTATGTGAAGCAATTACAAGCGCTTTACAAGATTTGAATTTCTTAGATGTGAGATTTACCATGGAATTTGGAGAACCAATAGCATTTAGTGCAAATGGTTATGATGATCCAGAATTTATGATTTCGACTAACCCAGGAGAGCCGGTAAAACCACTTGGTAAAGTAGCTTCTGGCGGTGAACTTTCACGTATTATGCTTGCAATTAAAACCGTAATGGCAAATGCTGATGAAATCGAATCCTTAATTTTCGATGAAATCGATAGTGGAATCAGTGGTCGTACAGCACAGATGGTAGCAGAAAAGATGAATGTTTTAGGCCGTAATCATCAGATTATCTGCATTACACATCTTCCTCAGATTGCAGCAATGGCAGATGCTCATTATTTAATCGAGAAAAAAGTGGAAAATAATGAGACTCATTCTAATATCTTCCAACTAAATAACGAAGAAAGTATCCATGAACTTGCACGTATGCTCGGTGGTGTTGAAATTACAGATGCTGTAGTAGAAAATGCAAGAGAAATGAAGCAGTTAGCGTACATGAAAAAATAAAATGTTCCGCATACTAATCTCATGTTGAAATAGGAGAATAGTATGCGGAATTTTTATTATAGACTTGTGAAAAATATATTTATGATAGTAGTTTGTTTTTTCATAGCTTTATCTTATCGTTTAATATATAATCGATTTTATTTTGATTTAAAAGAAGATGTTTCCGTAAGTGTAGAAGATAATGAGAAGGTATATCCATGTGGTAAGATTGTTGGGATATACACAAGTTGTGAAGGTATTTTTGTGATTGATACCTGTGAAATTGAAAATGAGAATGGAGAATTTACAAATATAGCAAACGAATGTGTAAAAACGGGAGATTATATTACTGCAATCAATGGTGAAATGGTATCGGAAAAAGAGGATTTAGTTAAGGCAGTAAAGAATTCAAGAGGCCAGGAATTATTATTTGAAGTAAAAAGGAATGAAGAAATATTTACTACTAAGATAACACCAATATTGGCAAAAAATGGTGAGTATATGTTGGGAATATGGGTAAAAGATGACCTTGCAGGTGTTGGAACAGTGACTTATTTTACTTCAGATGGAAGTTTTGCAGCACTTGGGCATGGAATGGGAGACGGAGAAACACAAAGACTTCTTACCATAGATAGTGGAGATGTTTATGTTTCTAATATAATTGGAATTGAAAAAGGATTAAAAGGGGATCCAGGAGAAATAAAAGGGGTTATTTACTATGGAAAAGCAAATCATTTAGGCGTGTTAAAAGAAAATACTAGAAGAGGTGTGTTTGGTAATTTTGATACAGAAGAAGTACTAGATTATATGCAGTCCCAAAATGCATATTTAGTTGCAGATAAGCAGGAAATACAGACAGGAGCAGCGCAGATAATTTCGGAAGTATCTGGTAATTTAAAAACCTATAATATAGAAATCACATATGTGGATTATTTGGCATCTGATTCAAACAAGGGACTTCATATTAAAGTGATTGATAATGAATTAATTGAATTAACAGGTGGAATTGTGCAAGGTATGAGTGGTAGTCCAATTCTGCAAAATGGAAAACTGATTGGAGCAGTAACTCATGTATTAATTAATGATCCACAGCAGGGATATGGGATTTTTATTGATGAAATGATGAAATGATGAAAAGAATCGACAAATATATGATAAA
>JAFQWG010000018.1 GCA_017407605.1 Agathobacter sp.
CCCCAACCTACAGATCCTGCAAGAAGTCCTGAGAAAAAGCTTGGCACATTGTTCTTTGGCGCAATATTGGATACCTTTCCATCCTCATGCTGAGCAAAACGACATTCTCCCAGCCATTTTCGGATAACAGGATAACAATCCATGAGATAAATACCAGTCTCTGCAAAGACTCCCATATCTCCGGTCCATGCTGCACGTTCTCTTGTTGGGCAGTCTGTTGGCACATCACAGAAGTTGGACTTCTGACTCCAAAGACTATTTTTCACCAGCTGATTTACAGCTTCAATACCACATTCAAATGTACCTAATTCTGACATGTCCGAATATACTGCAATTGCTGTAAACTCTGCATCTGTCAAATCAATATCGGTTTCCACTTTTGCATATCGAAATCCCCAAATGGAAAACTTCGTCCTGTATTCGTTTCTTCCCTCTTTACAGATATAGGTTACCTGCTGATTTGTACCACCTTCTTTGTGGCGCTTTCTATCCTGGAAGTTTTCTGCTGTAAAATTACCATTTTCATCTAAGGACTCACCATGTGTCAGAACGATTTTCTGACCTTCATGCGCGTTCAATGTAAAAGCAATATAACCTGCCATATTCTGACCATAGTCAATGACCGTTTCACCATTTGGTGTAGTGATAATTTTTCCTGAAAAATGTTCCTTTTCTACAATCTGAACACTATTCGAACAGCATAAAAGCGCAGTTTCATAAATTTCAACTTTTACCTCATGACATGCTGTTAAATCATGGATAACCTCTGCTATCAGCTCTGATTCCACAGGCATTCCATAGACAGTTTCCAATCTTGCATCAACAACTTCACCCTGTTGCATATCATTTTCACGGATTGGACCATTTTGAGAGGCTTTCCAGTTTTCATCGGACAGACATACTGCTTTTCCATCTACTTCTAATTGGAAATATAGTGCCACATCTTCCCCATAAAGATTTCTATCACCATCTACACCAGAACAGCTTCTATACCAGCCATCCCCTAAAATAACCAGTACACGATTTTCTCCCTCCTGTACCAAATCAGTTACATCATATGTCTGGTAAGCCAAATGCTTTTCGTAATTGTAGGTACCTGGTGCTAACACAAAGTCTCCTACTCGCTTTCCGTTGATGAAAGCTTCATACAGACCGTGTGCTGTGATATATAAACGTGCCTCTCCCTTATTTTCTACTGTAAAGGTTGTGGCAAGATAACTTGCAGGCTTATGTACCTGTGGATCACACTCCAATTCTGGATTAATCCACTTTGCAACGAAGTCGCTCTGGTTTAAAAGTCCCATTTCAAGAAAGACTTCTTCGCTCCATTCTCCAACTTTGTCGTTCTCGTCCCAAAGGCGTACCTTCCATAAAATACGCTGACGACTCTTTGGATTAATATTTAATACGCTATTCATCTGAGAAGAAATAGTCTTCCCACTATTCCAAATCACTTTATCTTCACAAACTGCTTCTATTTCATAAGCAGTCTGTTTTTTTCCATCTATATAATTCCAACTCACATATGGTTTTAAGATATCGATTCCAATTGGATTTACCATATGCTCAGTTTTTAAATTTATAGCTTTCATTCTGTTTTCTCCTTTTTAAGGATTTTATTTTGCGACATCCGTCACTATTTGAACTCTGAAACCACTTAAATATACGTATTCAAAAACTCCGCAGATACTTCCAGCGATTTCACTGGCGATCCATCCACCCAATTTTTGTGGGTTTCTAAAATCACTGCATCTACACCTGCCGATAATGACTGTTCTACCATAGCTGTCAGATTCATATTTCCATAACCCAATTCCATACTGTCAGAATTTAAAATAGGGGTCATAGAAGCTCCTTCTATTCTTGTTCCTCTATCGTTGATATGATACAGCTTTAATCTATCACCTAATCTCTTCATCCACAGCAGTGGATCTGCACCAGCCTCTGCAAACCAATAAGAATCAAACTCAAAATTCACATTTTCTGGATTGGTTTTTTCTATAAGCAAATCATAGGCGCATTTTTCTTTTGTTACCTTACGAAGCTCACAATTATGATTATGGTAGAGTAAATAAATACCATCTTCTAAAAGACGTTTTCCAGCTTCATTTAAATCCTCTGCTAATTGACTTACTGTAGCCTCATCCGAATAATCAAAACGATACATCCCTGTCACTACTACATATTTCGTACCAAAAGACTTTGCTTCTGCCACCACAGTTTCTGGTTCTCGCTGAATCGTTCCCAAATCCTCATGTACAGATACCACAGAAAGTCCAGCTTCTTTTACCAAAGCTGCCCAGTCAAAATTGCCGCCTTTACCAACTGGCATTCCTGCAAACTTTGTAAGCATTCGTACCAAAAAAGGAGTCGGACGAATCATAAAGCCGTTGAGCTCGATTCCATCATAGCCTGCTGCTTTGATTTTACCTAAAACCTCTCTTGCATCTGCTTCAGATTTTATTACACTTCCCAGCATAATCTGCTGTACCGCTTTTACTGCCATCCCATTTCTCCTTTATAATGGAATTACCACACCTTCGGTAATGCCATTTTCATTAAATGCATCCACTCTTACATAATACTTTTGTCCTTTTACAAGAGCACCGATACGTTTCTCCACTTTCTCTCTGCTATAAATCTTATCTCTATCGTGGAAGACTAACCAACTATGATACAACTTCTCTGGTTCATGTCCCCACAGAATGTTGTAGCCAACGGCATTTTCCCCTTCGATACTTACGAATAAATCAAGTTCATCCTCACTTCTCGTTGCTTCAAAAGAAGGTACGGCTGGCTTTTCGCCATCTCCAATACCAAATACACGAAGCCCTGAAATACTTGGATTCTGATTGTAAGGCACCTCTAGGATAGTAAGCTTGATAAAACGAGCCTCTAATCCCTCTTCCTTTACTACCAAATCATGTGGCAAATCTGTAGCCACTTCGGATTTATCTTCTATTACAAAGAAGTTTTCTCCATCCAGAGAACCTTCCAAAATCCAACGGGTTACTCTGTCATATTCATCGATATAACGTGGCTGGGTCATGGTTCCTTTGATTTCTCCTGGAACTGGAACATCCAGTTTATCATCAGCAAAATTAATCTGAATGGCATGTACATCCATGACCTTTTCCAAATCCACCTGAATCCATTGTCCAGTTTCATTAGAATCTGCCTGCCACCAATTCTGTGCATTTTCTTCTGTGGCTAAATTAGGATTTTTTCCTTCCACAAAAGAAGATGCACTTACTGGTTTTCCACTGCTAAGGAGATACCATTTTGGATTTTCCCATGGATCATTTTTTTCACTTGAAACTGCTCTTGGCCAATCACCATAACGCTGGTTGCAGAATAATTCTCCG
>JAFQWG010000118.1 GCA_017407605.1 Agathobacter sp.
CTGGTCTTGCGGCTGCCATGCAGTTAAATCAGAGAGGACATAGTGTAACGGTTTATGAAAGAAGCGACAGGGTTGGAGGACTGTTACGCTATGGTATTCCGAATATGAAGTTAGAGAAGTCTGTAATTGACCGACGTGTAAAAATAATGGAAGAATCTGGAATTAAATTTATTTGTAATATGAATATTGGGGTTGATATGTCAGGTGAAGACTTAAAAAGTCAATATGACAGAGTAATTCTTGCCTGCGGTGCATCAAATCCAAGAGATATTCAGGTCTCTGGAAGAGAAGCCAATGGAATTTATTTTGCAGTTGATTTCTTGAAATTTGTAACAAAACAATTATTGGATAGTGATTTTAAGGATATTCCGTATGAACTAGCAAAAAATAAAAATGTTGTAGTAATTGGTGGCGGAGACACGGGGAATGACTGTGTAGCAACAGTAATACGTCTTGGAGCCAAAAGTGTTACTCAGTTAGAAATGATGCCAAAGCCGTCCAAAGAACGTTTGGATAGTAATCCATGGCCGGAATGGCCACGAATATCCAAGACCGATTATGGTCAGGAAGAAGCTATTCATGTTTTTGGAGAAGATCCAAGAAGATATGAAACTACGGTAACAGAGTTCTTTATGAATGAAGCTGGTGATGTATGTGGCGCTAAGCTTACAAATGGTGAAACCATTTCTGCAGAATTAGTTTTAATCGCAGCAGGTTTTTTAGGATGTGAGTATTACATTGTAAAAAATATGGGTGTAGAATGTGATGATAGAACAAATGTAAAAACATTACCCGGTTCTTATGAAACAAATGTAAAAGGTGTATTTACTGCGGGAGATATGCACAGGGGTCAGTCTTTAGTAGTTTGGGCAATTGCAGAAGGAAGAAATGTGGCCAGACAAGTAGATGAGTCTCTTATGGGATACACCAATCTTTAAAAAAGGAGAGCTTTGACTATGACAAAAAATGAAATTATGGAATTAATCGAACAGGAAGATGTGGAATTTATCCGTTTACAGTTTACAGACATGTTTGGAAATTTAAAGAATATTTCTATTACATCTAATCAGTTTGAGAGAGTATTAGAGAATAAATATGTATTTGATGGTACTGCACTTTATGATGGATTTTTGGAATGTGAAGAAGATATGTATCTGTATCCAGATTTAGATACTTTTGTGGTGCTTCCATGGAGACCACAAAAGGGAAAAGTCGCTCGTTTGTTATGTGAAGTTTGTCATGAAGATGGTACACTATGTGAGCTTAGCCCTAGAGCAATATTGAGAACTGTGGTAGAAAAAGCAAAAGAAAAAGGCTATGAATTTTATATTGATCCAGAGTGTGAGTTTTTCTTCTTTCATTCTGATGAGAATGGAATACCTTCTACTACTACCCACGAGGTAGCAGGTTATATGTCAGTAGGTCCAATTGACCAAGGGGAAAATGCAAGAAGAGATATGGTGTTGGCATTAGAAGAGATGGGCTTCGAAATAGAATCTTCTCATCATGAAATGGCGCCTGGTCAGAATGAAATTGATTTTCGTGAAGCAGAGCCATTAAAATCCGCGGATTCTGTGGTAACGTTCCGTAATGCAGTACTTTCAATTGCGAAACGTTTTGGTATGCATGCAACATTTATGCCAAAACCGAAAAGAGGTGTGGCAGGATCTGGTATGCATCTAAACATTTCTGTATATAAAAATGGAAGAAATATATTCAATTCAAATACAAAAGAAGTATGTGATGAAGCGAAGTGGTTTATGGCAGGTATTATGGAACATGCCAAGAGTATGTGTGCGATTACCAATCCATTGGTAAATTCCTATAAACGTATCAATTCTGGTTTTGGTGCACCAAAGGATATTGCGTGGACGACAAAGAATCAGAATACCTTGTTAAGAGTACATTCCAGAATAGGGGAAGATACGAAAATTGAAGTACGTTTTCCGGATTCTGCGGCGAATCCATATTTGGCAATTGCAGTTTGTATTGCTGCTGGTATGGAGGGACTTGAAAAGAAAATTCCTGTTGGGAAAACTTATACAGAACTTTTGGAAGAAGGTACCCAGTTAGAACGTTTACCAGGTTCCTTGTATGGAGCAATCTTAGAAATAGAAAGAGATTCATTTTTAGAAGATGTGTTAGGAAAAGAATTTGTTTCTATATATAAGGATGTTAAATTGGCAGAATGGAATGATTTTATGGAAGATATCTCTGATTGGGAGTTGAAAAAATATCTAAATCGTATGTAACGAGGTGGTCGCATGGGCAGTATTATTGTGGCAATGCCCAGATTAGAAGATGCGGAAAAAATCAGCAAAATGTTAAAATCTCGTGGAATCGAAAAAATAGATATTTATACAACTGGAGCAAGTGTGTTATCCAGAGTCCATGAATTAGATAGTGGAATTATCATTTGTGCAAGAAGTTTTAAAGATATGTACTGTAAGGAAATTGCAGAAAACTTACCAGAATATTTCGAAATGCTGTTACTGACTTCGAAGGATGCCTTAGAGCATTGTCCTGAAAATGTAACGATAATAGAGATTCCTTTTCGGATTTCAGAGTTGTTACAATCCATAGAACATATATCGATGGATTTGGAACAACGTCTCAGAAGAAATCGAAGTAAATCTAAAAAACGAAGCAGGGAAGAGCAGGCATATATCGATCAGGCCAAAAAACTGTTGATGAAAAAAAATCAGATGACCGAGCAGGAGGCTTTTCGATATATTCAAAAAAGTAGTATGGATTCCTGTACAAATATGGTGGAAACAGCTCAGATGATTTTATTATTACAGGCTGATTAGAATTGCATATTTCAATGAAAGGGCAGATGTGATGTTTACAATAAATGAGAATTATTTGAAATTACAAGGAAGCTATTTGTTTTCGACGATTGCTGGAAAAGTAAATGAATACAAGGCAAATAACCAGGATGCTGATATTATTCGACTTGGTATTGGTGATGTTACACAGCCGATTGTGCCAGCAATTATAGATGCACTTCATAAAGCTGTAGATGAGATGGGAACCGAAGAAGGGTTTCATGGTTATGGACCAGAGCAAGGCTATGCGTTTTTAAGAGAAACTATAGCAAGAGAAGATTATAGAGCAAGAGGTTGTGAGATAAAAGGGGATGAGATTTTTATTTCTGACGGAGCAAAATGTGATGTAGGAAATATTCAGGAGATTTTTGGAAACGATAATCGTGTCGCAATTTGTGATCCGGTATATCCGGTATATGTGGATACCAATGTAATGGCAGGCAGAACAGGTGTATACAACTCGGTAACGAATGGATTCGATGGACTAATTTATATGCCTTGTACTCCAATGAATGGTTTTGTACCGGAACTACCAAGTGTTACACCAGATATCATTTATTTATGTTTTCCGAACAATCCGACTGGAATGACGATCACAAAGGAGAGATTACAGCAATGGGTGGATTATGCCAATAAAAATGGTTCGGTAATTTTGTATGATGCCGCATATGAGGCATATATTTCAGAAGAAGGGATTCCTCATAGTATCTATGAGTGTGAAGGAGCTAGAACTTGTGCCATAGAAATGCGCAGTTTTTCGAAAAATGCTGGTTTTACAGGTTTAAGACTGGGGTATACAGTAATTCCAAAGGAACTTGAGTGTAATGGCATATCACTTCATACATTATGGAATCGAAGACATGGTACGAAATATAATGGGGCTCCCTACATTGTGCAAAGAGCTGGTGAAGCGGTATATTCGGAAGTAGGAAAAAAACAGTTATCAGAGCAGATTGCGTATTATATGAAGAATGCGAAAACTATTCGGGAAGGGTTAACTTCCTATGGATATACGGTATATGGTGGA
>JAFQWG010000119.1 GCA_017407605.1 Agathobacter sp.
AGCAATGGCATCCAACTCATTAGCCAAAATGCATTCTCCGAAGGAGTCAAATACATTCTTGCAATTCAAGCACTTTCCTTTGGCGGTCTCTCTGGTCTAGCACAGACAGCCTCACTACTAGAGACATCAGGACTTTCTACGTATAAATACATAATAGGGAAAGTTATCCTTTCCCTATTATTGACCTTACTATCCGTAATTTATGTATCCTGTTTTATTCTCCAGCCTTAACATTTACTACTGATAAATCAATAGGTTCAAGTCCGTCTGGATCTTTCTCTTTTTCTTTCGCTTTAGGCGCTTCTTTTGCAGGTTTCTTTGGTGTTTCTGGTTCAATCTGTGGTGGGAACAATTCTGCTCTGTTAGCAGATACTACATCAAGGAAGCCCTGAAGTGAATTAATTAAGTTCTCATAACGCATTTTAGAAGTATCAATTGAATTTGTTAAGATATCTTCTAAGCCTTTTAACTTATCATCTGTATAATTCATAGCATACATACGAATGTTGTTTGCTTCGTTTGTTGCGTTATCTAAGATTTCCTGAGCCTGTTTTGTAGCAATCATTACAACTTCATTTGCCTGTGCATATGCCTGTTGCATAATCTGATGCTCACTTACAAGTTCATTTGTCTGAATCTGAGCCTGTGCAATAATCTGATCTGCTTTCTGCTGTGCATCTGCAAGGATAGCTTCTTTATTACTGATAATCTTCTGATATCTTCTGATTTCTTCTGGTGTTTTTTGACGTAATTCAGCAATTAATTCTTCGATTTCTTCTCTGTTTACTGCAATATTTGTTGATGAAAATGCAACATATTTGCAAGTATCAAGATATTCTTCAATTTCATCAATTACCTGTTCGATTTTACTGCTCATAAGTGTTCTCCCTGTTTACATTATATTTTTCGTAAATGCGATTCATAAGCTGTGCTGGTACAAATTTCGAGATATCGCCACCATAAGAAGCGATTTCTTTTACCAGACTTGAGCTAAGATATGAATACTTCAGATTTGTAATAAGGAAAATGGTCTCTGCATTATCCTTTAACACATGATTCATCTGTGCAATCTGCAATTCATACTCAAAATCAGTAACTGCACGCAGTCCACGAACTATGATATTCGCATCAATCTGGCTCATGTAATCAACCAAAAGTCCATCAAAAGACTCTACCTTTACATTAGGCAAATCTTTTGTCAACTCTGTTATCATATTAACACGTTCCTCTAAAGAAAACAACGAATTTTTGGCACTGTTGCGAAGCACAGCAATCACCAATTCGTCTACCATTTTTGCTGAACGCTCAATAATATCCAAATGTCCAAAGGTAATTGGATCAAAACTGCCTGGATATACGGCTCTTTTCATATTACCACCCCTATTTTCGTTTTAAAAATACATGTACATTGGTTTTGTACTTTTTGTATTTTGTAATTTCATACCCCAACTCTTCGACATAATTAAAAGTAGTTTCTGCCGAAGCTTCTACAATGATGATACTATCTGGTTTTAAAAGGGATGATGTTGAAAGATATTCTAACACTCCTTTTTCCAGTTCTTTGTTGTATGGAGGATCCATAAACACAATATCAAATTTGTATTTGCCTTCTATTGTATACAATGCACTTACTGCATCACTCACAAGAAGTCTTGCATTTTTATCAAATTTTGTAAAATTGATGTTGTCTTCAATACATTTAGCAGCTTTGCGGTTGTTTTCTACAAATACAGAATATTCTCCGCCACGGCTTAAGCTTTCCAATCCCATCTGTCCACTTCCTGCAAATAAATCAAGGAAATAACAGCCCGGAATATCATACTGAAGCATATTAAATAAAGTCTCTTTAATCTGGTCAGAAGTTGGTCTGGTATCCATTCCTTCAGGTGCTCTAAGAGGAAGACTTCTCGCTGTTCCTGCTATAATTCGCATTGTTTTTCTCCTTTATTCCTCGTAACAAGTTTCAATATAATCGCACAACATTTCTAGCGCATACATTGCTGCCTGCATCCGAATTTCCATACGTGTTCCTTCAAAAATCATGCGTTCTGTAAGCACCTGATCTTTTACTACACATGCAAAACATACAGTTCCAACTGGATTTTCTTCAGTTCCACCAGTTGGACCAGCTACACCGGTTGTAGCAATCGCACAGTTGGCATTGGCACTTTTACATGCTCCAATTGCCATTTCTTCTGCTACTTCACAACTTACAACACCATAGCCTTCGATGGTCTCTGGTAAAACACCTAAATTCTTTATCTTGGCTGCTTCTGAATAAGTGATAAAACCTTCTTCAAAATACTTTGAAATACCAGCAATATCACATAATACCCCTGCAACCAAACCACCTGTACAGCTTTCTGCTGTAGCAATCTTAAGATTATATTTTTCTAATAAACCAAGTAGTGTATGTTCTGTCATAATTTTTACCTATTTTGTATCCTTTAATACATCTTTGTTCTTAACTACATAGTCTACTAATGAAACAATTGTAAGAATTACAGATACCCAGATAAGAATTGTTCCAAGAATCTGGAAAACTGGAAGCTGGATATTTAAAATTAAAAGGATAACCATAACCATCTGTGAAACTGTTTTGAATTTTCCCCAGTAGCTTGCAGCAATTACTACACCATTGTCGGATGCAATAAGACGGAAGCCACTAATAATAAATTCACGAGAAATAATAATAACTACAACCCATGCTGGAAGCTGTCCAGATTCGATTAAGCAAATAAGGGCTGCACCTACTAAAAGCTTGTCTGCAAGCGGATCCATAAACTTACCGAAGTTTGTTACAAGTCCATCACGTCTTGCAAGATATCCATCAAGGAAATCTGTAAAACTAGCTACACAGAAAATAACACAAGCAATAATATTTGCATATGGAATACTTGGTACTAACATAAATACTACAAAGAATGGAATCAAAATTACTCTGAAAATTGTTAACTTGTTTGGTAAATTCATTGTCATCGTTCTATTTCTCCTATCAAATCGTATTCATATGCACCGGTCACTTTTACTTTTACAATGTCACCGGTCATAAGTTCCTCATCTGTATTGATGAATATATATCCGTCTACATTTGGGGCATCACGGTAAGTTCTGCCAATGTAGGCGTTCTCATCGGCTACTTTTCCCTCGATAAATGCATAGGTACTCATACCGATTAGAGTCTCATTTTTATCAAAAATCACTTCTTCCTGAAGTTCCATAACATCTGCCTGCCAGTCAAGCTTTACTTCCTCGTCTACCTGGTCTGGAAGTTCTGCCGCTATAGTTCCTTCTTCTGGCGAATAAGCAAATGCCCCGAGTCTATCAAACTCCATATCATTGATAAACTGCATCAATTCTTCGTGCATCTCTTCTGTCTCTCCTGGAAAACCACAAATAAGCGTAGTACGAAGTGTGATATCAGGAATACGTTCTCTTAAGTGCTGGATACGTTCTTCCAATTCCGTGCGGTTGGTACGTCTTGCCATCTTGCGAAGTATTTCATCATTACAATGCTGAATTGGCATATCTAAATAATGACAAACCTTTTTATTACGAATCATTGCATCAATCAACTCTTCATAAATTTCTTCTGGATAACAGTACATAATGCGTATCCAGAAAAGTCCAGATATTTTATTCAGCTCATCTAAAAGCTTATGAAGTGATTTTTCTCCATATAAATCCACACCATATAGCGTGGTTTCCTGCGCTACCAAAATTAGCTCTTTTACACCATTTTCCACCAATTCTTTTGCCTGAGCAATCAAATCTTCCATTGGAACACTACGATATCTGCCTCGAATCGATGGAATAATGCAATAAGTACAGTTCTTGTTACAGCCTTCTGCAATTTTTAAATAAGCGAAGTGTCCACCGGTTGTTACGGTACGCTTGGTCGTAAGCTTTGGTAATCCTTCTAACGTTGCTACATTTTTATATGTATGCTGGCTTAAGGCTTCTTTTACCGCTTCACAGATTGCATCATAAGAATTGGTTCCTAAAATAGCATCTACTTCTGGAATCTCCTTCTGAATTTCATCCTGATAACGCTGAGATAGGCATCCTGTAACGATAAGGGCTTTGCAATTACCGCTCTTTTTATACTCGGCCATCTCTAAAATTGTATTGATACTTTCTTCTTTTGCATCATTGATAAAACAGCAGCTATTAATAATGATAATATCAGCTTCTGTTTCATCATCACAAAGAATAACACCCTCATTTGTAAGCATTCCGATCATAAATTCGGAATCTACTAGGTTTTTGTCACATCCTAGCGAAATAAATAGTAATTTTTTATCTTTCATAATAACACTTTAGGGCTGCAAAGCAGCCCCATATCCTTACTAGTTTGTTTCGTCAGCAATAATCTTAACGTCACCGTTCATAATTTCTTCAACAGCGATAGATAAAGATTTGTTACATTTTGGATTAGCTACCATTGGTTCTGCTCCGTCGATAATCTGACGTGCTCTTTTTGCAGCAGCAAGTACGATAGAATAACGGCTGTTAACTACTGGTTCTTCGCCAATTACTACGTCCTCGTTTAC
>JAFQWG010000120.1 GCA_017407605.1 Agathobacter sp.
AAGCACTTCTTTTTCTTCATTAATATACTGTGCTGCTTCTTCTGCTAATGGTGTTTTAAGCATCTGAAGAAGAATGATATTTGCAAGTGGCTCTAACCCTTTTTCTTTTGCAATAATCGCACGAGTACGACGTTTTGGTCTGTATGGACGATATAAGTCATCTACTGCAACCTGTGTCTCTGCTGCTAAAATCTGAGCTTTCAATTCTTCTGTAAGTTTACCCTGCTCCTCGATGCTGGCAAGTACAGTCTGCTTTTTATCTTCTAAGTTACGAAGATAAGTCAGTCTATCAAAAAGGTTTCGTAAAATCTCATCACTTAACGCACCTGTTGCTTCTTTACGATAACGAGCGATAAAAGGAATGGTATTTCCCTCATCGATGAGTTTTACTGCTGCCTCAGCCTGTCCCTTTTTAATCTGTAATTCTTCTGCAAGTTTTGCAATAATATCCATTTAGTACCTCTCATTTAAACAAAATACTTTATAATTTTCCATAAAAAAAGAAAAATCACTTTCTCTATTATAAACGAAGTGGTATGATGATTTCAAGGAAAGTATTATTTTAAGGAAAGAAACATGGCTCAGAACTTTAATCCATATAACAATCCATCCGAGGATGGAAATCAAAACAACTTTAATTCATATGACCCACAGCAGTTTCGTTATCAACCAATAAAACCCGTTAACTTCTTTGAGACAGCTTCTTGGGTACTTGCAATTGTTGCAATTTTAAGCTGCACCTGCTTTTATGGTTCTTATATATGTGGGGCACTCGCAATTATCTTTGCACTGTTATCACGTGGTGGACAAATGAAAATGAGCCCAAGAGCAAAGCTTGGACTCATCTTAGGTATATCTGCAATTATACTTACAACTGTTGTTACCATAGGTGCAATGTATATTGCCATCGAAGAATATGGAAGCATCGAAAATATTCTTCGCGAATACTGCAATATGTATGGTTTAGATTTTGAAGAACTCTACGGTGATATCTTCTAAGTCTATGGATGATTAGAATGGTGGATTTCCATTTAAGAGTAACACACCATTTTTCCAGATTGCGTTAAGCGCAATCAGTGCTAACCCAACCCACACATAAATCATACGAAAATGCAATGCTATTTTGATTTTGCCATGGCTTATGCGCTCGATTGTTTGTGATAACATAAACCAGCCACCAAGGACTGCGGCATATGGAACAAATGGATGATAGACGAAAGACTTTAAAATATCACCTTTTGCTAATGCAAACACCGCACGTGTGCCTCCACAACCTGGGCAGTAAAACCCAGTAAGCATATTGAGGACACATGGTCCTGCAAAATCAATCAAAGCAACATGCAATGCATATTTTAGGAATAGATAGATAATGATGAGTCCAATGCCAACCCATCCTATAATATATAGGTAAATATCCTGTGATGTGTCTTTTTTCATAGGATTTCCTTTCAAATTTCGATTATTTCAAGGGCAAGCCCTTGTTGTAAGTATAAACCACAGAAAAGGAGGATACAAGATGAACGTAGGCGCAATCGGTGCATACGCACCTATTTCTTACATCAGTCCATACGCAAGTTCCGTAGCAGGTACAGCAAATGCTATGCCAAATACACAGGCTCCAACACAAGCTGGCGATGTTACACCAACTTCTGACGTTGTAAAAGTCGGACAAGCCGCTGGAAAAAAAGTCGATAAAACTGATCCAAGCTACGAATGTCAGACCTGCGAAAACCGCAAGTATCAGGATGGTTCTAATGAACATGACGTATCCTTCAAATCTGCCGCAAAGGTTGCTCCAGAAGCCGCTGCTTCTGCTGTACGCAGCCATGAACAGATGCATGTAAAAAATGCATATCAAAAAGCAGAACAGGATAATGGAAAAGTGATATCTGCCAATGTGACAATTCATACTTCTATTTGTCCAGAATGTGGAAAGACGTATGTCTCTGGTGGAACGACCAGAACTATGATAAAATATAGCAACGAAGAAAATCCATATCAGAAGAATTTAAAAAATCTCCAGGGCGGATTCCTTCGCGGCATGAATTTAGATATGGAAGCGTAGGAGTTTTATGCGTAGAAAAGTAAAAGAACTGAAAAGAATTGCCCGTGGTAATCTTACGGGAAACTATTTGATACTAATCAATGCTTTTGTAACTTGTAATATTATTACATCATTAATAGAGATGCCATTCTCGATGATGACAAATGAAATACAGTTTTCCACTCAAAACATTATTTATTATATCGCAATGGTTTTAATTGGTATTGCCTCTGTCGTACTAACCGCCGGACAATATCGTTTACACTTAGGTGTAGCTAGAACAGGAAAACCAAATCGTGCAGATTTGTTTTATCCAGTAAAATACCATGCAGACCGTTATATCTTTACGGAGTTTATTTTATTTGGTATCTCACTGGTTGCAATGATTCCAATGATTGGCGGAATCATCCTCATATATACACAGGAGGATTTCAAATATTATGTAGGAGCTCTTATACTTGCCTTTGTAAGCTTCATCTTTGCAACCTATCTTTCCCTTACATTTGACCTAGTGTATTTTGTTTTAAATGACAATGAAGACCTTGGCATGATGAAGGCTTTGAAATATACGAAAGAGCTCGTAACGAAACATAGGGGTCGCTATCTCTACATGCAACTAAGTTTCTTGCCAATGCTTTTGTTGGTTGGACTTTCATTTGGCACGGCAGTCTTTTGGGTGCATCCTTATATGACGCAGACAACTACACTCTTCTATTTGGATGTAAAAGGAGAGCTGGATACCGTACTTGAAAACAGAAAAAAAGAAGGCCCTGCACCAGAGCCTGTGATGTTTAATCAATATGTATAAATGAGCATTTTTAAAGGGAGCAAACCAATTGGTTTGCTCCCTTTTATTCTATCTCCTTTGTGTTTTCTTACGAAGTCTTACTGCCGTCGGTATCAAAAGAATTTCCATGATACAACAGTAAAAAAGTGATAGTATTGCCACTGCAAGATGTGGTCCTAAAAGTTCAATATTTGATAAATGACCTATAATAGCAACTACACTTACCAAAAACGAAAATACTCCTGATACCGGAATTGTAACAAGTACGGTTTTCATCGCAAGCCATGCTTGTATAATTCTCTCGTCAGAATACTCTTTCCTGCCATATACAATCCCAAATCCTTGAAAAAAATCCCACATGGACTCTGATGCAAACAATACAAAAAAGGTAATTCCAAGTGGAATTATAATAGATGGTAAATCAATATACCAAACCAGTGATTCTACACCCGAAGCACTTAAGATAGTAAAAATACATGCAAATACTAATAGAATAAAACTAAATATCGTTCCAGCAATTGTCCACTTCCCTTTTTGCTTATGATATTCCGTTTCTTTTACAAGTTCTAACATATTTTCTTCTGCCTTGCCGACATAATGCTCCTCGGAAAATTTTTCTCCGGAAAGCAATTCATTTACACTAATATTTAGTAGAAGACAAACATCCATAATGATTGCATTATCTGGCATACTTCTGCCCGTCTCCCATTTGGATACCGTCTTATCAGATACTCCAACTTGTTCTGCTAATTGTTTTTGGGTAAGATTCTGCTGCCTGCGCATTTCCGCCATAAATTTTCCAGTCTTCTCCTGATTAAGCATTTTCTTCCTCCTGTATCTCCATTTCAATTACAGAGCGTATTTTTTCTCGAATAATTCTTGTATTTTCTCCCGCCTGTATGGATAGCACACCTTCGGTGCACACTTCCATAATCAGCATTTCTTCACTATTACACTTTTCCAATTTTCTTGCAATTGGAATACATATCCAGTTAGCCAGCATAGAACCGTATAAGGTTGTGATCAGCGCCAAAGACATTCCTGAGCCAATCGCACTCACATCGGTTCCCATGGATTTCATCATGTTGATAAGCCCAAGCAACGTTCCAAGCATTCCCCATGCCGGACCATACGAACCCATATCCTGCCAAAAGTTTATGTTCTTTCGATTGCGTTCTTCCTTATGAAACATTTCACTTTCCATAATATCTCGTACAAGCTCTGGATCCGAACCATCTACTATGAGTGTAATCGCTTTCTTTAGAAAATCAAACTCTATTTTATTTGCTTCTTCCTCTAATGCCAAAAGTCCCTCTTTTCGTCCAGTTTCCGACAAACGAAAAATCTCATCTGCTAATGCATATACTGATATTGTTTGCTTTTGAAAGGCGGTCGCAAAACTTTCTAAACCTTCTACAAAGTCTTTGAAGGAATCAGACGTCATCATTGTCGCAAAAATTGCTCCACCAAATGTCACAATAAAAGATGGGATATGTATTAAGTTTAATACTGCACCAACTCCACCATTAGTAACGATACCAAAAAAGATTGCTCCAAAGCAAAGTAAAAATCCTGTAAATGCCGCACTATTTAATTTACCCATTTCTTTCGTACCTCTTTTCTCTATGAATATAAAAAAGAAGCACCTTGAATCAAACATCTTAAATGGATAGTTTCAAACTCTACGACTCTCCAAATTAGAGAATTGTATCTATCTGACTTTTCACAACACAAAAAGAGGGCTATCTGCTAAGATAACCCTCTCGTAGAATACTTTTAGTATGGGAATGTGAAAGATGTATTTGCAACTGTAATCATTGTAATAAGCATTGCATTTACAAGTCCACCAAGCCAAATGTTTCCTGTGAGTTTTTGAAGTTTTACACTTAAGTATCCTGCAATTCCAAGAATAGGTACAAATGGAATTACCAAAATTGGAATCAATGCTCCCACTGCTACAAGCATTCCAGGAAGCCCACCAAAGATTGTCATCTTTGTAAAGATTACTGGCACATAAGTTACAAGCAAGAATAATGTAGGTGCAAAGATATTAAATCCAACTGCTGCCATAATCTGTTTCTTCTCTGACCAATCTTCGAAGCAGTTACGATTACAACTCACACTATTGATTACATAAAATACTAAGAAGAATGGTAAGTATTTCAGTGCAACGATAATCTTAGAGAAATCAAACACGCGGATATCTAATGTCCAAATTCTAAAGTCTGTCATAAATACATAATCCGCAATAAACACAAGCATAAATGTAGCTGCTACAACTGCAAGTGCTAAAAGAAGCGTCTTACGTTTAGTTCCCTTTGGAACTGTCACGCCAAATTCTTCTCCTCGTCCTTTTAATTTACCATTTCCTACACGCAGCATCAGCCATGCAAGAAGTCCACAACCCAAACTCCAGAATGCAATACCACCTGTGGTATCCTGTGGGAAGAATGGGTTGAGCAATCCCACATATCCGATTAATAATAATGGCAACAATAAAATGGCACTTAATAAACCACTTATAATATTGGTTCTTATGTATTTACCTTTTGCTTTTTTATCTGCTAATGCAGGAACGACCAAACTCTTCTCTTTCTTTAAAGAAGCAAAGAATGGAAGTTCAAGCATAAGTGCTGCAAGTGGTACAATTGCTCCAAAGAAACCAATTAAACCAACAAGATTAAATGCCTCTTTGATCCACCAAGTCTGATTAGATCCTGGCATTGGATTTGGCGCACCTAAGGTTTCTTCAAAGAAGTCTGCAATATGTCCTACTGTTGCAGGTGAAAAGTGATTGAGCGCATGAAACTCTGCTGGATTATAGAATGCAAGTATATATCCATTTTCTGCGTTCTGATAGAACTTGCCTTCTTCTGCTGCACCATTTAAACTTACACCAGTCTGTACAGCAACCAAATTCTGTGTATTTTCATTCGTAAGAAGCTCATATCCATAATAGCCTGACATGCCCGGATAAAATTCATCAAACTGTCCTGCTATGATGCCTAAATCACATAGATAACCACCATTGCCTGTAGTATCTTCTGATTGTGATAATGCGAGTGGATAGTTACCTACGATAAGACAAGCTGCAACTTTATTTAATGCCTTTGCCTCTTCTGCGGTCGCACCATTGGCTAGCGCTTCTCTTTCTAATCCGCTATAATAAGCAGCTGTGGCGTTCGAATATCCACCACCCATAGAGTGACCCGTTACACCGATTCTCGTATCGTCTACAAAATCGAGAGCAGAAAGATACTCCACTGCATCCACCATACCTGCAGTAGAACGCTGAGCATCACTTCCCCAACCGTCTACAAGCACTCCTGAATTACCGTGGTTATATGCATCCTGTGCAAATACGACATACCCTCTACGTGCAAGTTCTACATAATTTAAATCCTGCATTTCACGGTTATTTAAATATCCATGGCTAGTCACGATAGCTGGAGCTGGATTTTCTGGTGTCGCATTTTCTGGCACAAATAAATACCCTGTGTATTCCCCCGCACTAGTGCGAATCACCACATCTGTAATTTCAACTCTTCCAAAATCTGACTGAATTACAGAAGCTCCAAATGCTCCTACAAGACATAGAATTAATGCAATTGCCAATGTCTTTCCCCAATTCTTTTTCATGTAAAAATCCCCCTTTTCATTTTTGTATCGTTTCCGCTTTAATCCCCCAATTAAAGCACAAAAATAGGTATACCAAATGGTATACCTATATTATACTCTACATATTTAAGAATGTCATTGTATACAATTAATTTTGTGCAACTGCATCCTTTTATCTTTCAATCTCTGTCACAGTTCCCGCTGTAACTGTAATTGATACTCTATCCTCTAATTCATACGATTCGAATTCTTCAAAGTTTTCGCAATCATACTCATACACTTTATCTTTTTTCTCTACATAAAACTCAATAGTATATTCACCTTTTTGCGTACCTTCTCTCTCATCATCATCCAAAGTGTACTCAGGCCAGTATGGCTCTATATTTACGCCCGAACTTTCTTCCGTACGATTATGTACCCAACGTTCGATTTCATAATAATATTTCGTATCATAAACCGGCACGCTTACGTAAACTGGTTCTTCGTAGGTTTCTGTGTGATATTCTGTACGATATCTTGGCACTTCTCTGCTATGCTCCGTAAACGTACCATCCCCATTATCTTCATAATAATATTCAATATCATAACCATCCAATACCTGCTCAGAATACTCACGTGTTTTTGTTTCATAGTGACTTAACACCGAAGCATAGCTTCGTATCTCATCCTTCGTATCTAACAGTCTTCCGCCACTCGGCACATTATCCCAGCAGGACTCTTCTACTGTACGATACTCTTCAATCTCAACACTTCTCTCCCATGATTTTTCGTTTACGATTGCTTCATGTGAACGAGGTGCTGCTAAAGCAATAATTCCGGCAATTACTGCAATTGCACACGCGATTGGAAGAATATATTTCTTAAGTTTTTTTGCATCAAATTTTGCAGAAGATTTTAAAGGCAAATCACTTAATGATTTTGTCGCTACGACACCTTCTGCTATGTCCGATGTATGCGTTGGAGCAGCTACTTCTGCTACTCCACTTGCCTCTTCTGGCACAGTCTCCTGATGAAGCTCATGGTAATCCTTATTTTCTTCTGTACGCTCTGCACCACAGTTTTTACAGAATTTGAACTTTGCATTATTTAAAGAGGTACAATATTCACACATCCAGTCTGGTTGGCCACTTAGCGCACTTAACTCTTCTTCTGTTAAATAATGCTTTTCTTCACCCACATAAAATACGGTATCCTTGGATTGTGGATGTCCACAATCTGGACAGTATTTTTTTAATCCACCAATTTTATCAGCACCACAATATGGGCAATCCCAAAGTCCTTCTATGATTTTGCCTGTCATATAATCACCTTCTTAAAACAACTTATAACACCTTCGTTGTCCACTGCGAACAATCCCAAACCTTACTTACAATATCATTGTAAAATTCTGGTTCGTGACAAATGAGAAGAATACTTCCCTTGTATTCCATAAGTGCTCGTTTTAATTCGTCTTTTGCATCCACATCTAAGTGGTTAGTTGGTTCATCTAAAAGTAAGATGTTGGTATCACGATTAATCAGTTTACAAAGTCTTACCTTTGCCTGTTCCCCACCACTAAGTACGCGCACCTGGCTCTCAATATGCTTTGTGGTAAGCCCGCATTTTGCCAATGCAGAACGTACTTCATACTGACTGAAAGAAGGAAACTCATTCCAAATTTCCTGAATACAGGTGTTAGAATTTTCTTCTTTGATTTCCTGCTCAAAGTAACCGATTTCTAAGTTATCGCCTAACTCTACACCACCACTTACTGGTTTGTTTAATCCTAAGATACTACGAAGCAAAGTGGTTTTACCAATACCATTGGCACCTACAAGTGCAATCTTTTCGCCACGTTCCATAGAGATATTAAGTGGTTTCGATAATGGTTCATCGTAGCCAATTACCAAATCTTTTGTCTCGAATAAAATCTTGCCCGAAGTACGACCTACACGGAAGTTAAACTCAGGCTTTGGTCTTTCTGCAGCAAGTTCAATCACATCCATTTTGTCTAACTTCTTCTGACGTGACATTGCCATATTACGTGTCGCAACACGCGCTTTATTACGGGCCACAAAATCTTTTAACTCACTAATCTCCTGCTGCTGTTTACGATATGCCGCTTCAAGCTGTGATTTCTTTACCTCGTAAACTTCCTGGAACTTGTAGTAGTCTCCTACGTAACGATCCAAGTGCTGGTTTTCCATATGATAAATAATGTTAATTACTTCGTTTAAGAATGGAATATCATGAGAAATCAGGATAAATGCATTCTCATATTCCTGTAAGTAGCGTTTTAACCATGTGATATGTTCTTCATCCAAATAGTTGGTAGGTTCGTCCAAAAGAAGGATATCTGGCTTCTCTAACAAGAGTTTTGCAAGAAGCACTTTCATACGCTGTCCGCCACTTAAGTCTGTTACATCATGGTCTAAGCCTAAGTCCAAAAGACCAAGTGCACGCGCTACTTCTTCTACTTTTGCATCAATAACATAAAAATCATGGCTATCAAGCATATCCTGAATCGTACCAAGCTCTTCCATCATGTTTTCCATCTCATATGGGTCTGCTTCACCAAGATTCTCACAGATATGATTCATACGCTCTTCCATTTCAAAAAGCCATGCAAAAGCAGATTTTAACACGCTTTCGATTGTCATTCCTTTTTCCAATGATGCCGTCTGGTCTAAATAACCAACACGGACATTTTTCGACCATTCTACTTTACCTTCGTCTGGCATAAGCTTACCGGTTACGATATTCATGAAGGTTGACTTACCTTCTCCATTTGCTCCAACCAATCCGATGTGTTCACCTTTTAATAATCGAAACGATACATCATCAAAAATTGCTCTATCTCCAAATCCATGTGTTAAATGTTCTACATTTAAAATACTCATAAGTTCCTCTTTCTAAATTGGCATAATCATTTTTGTCAAAATAAAATCTACGATTGCTCCTGCAACGTCTGCCTTTGACATAATTTCGTTTTCCACACATTCCTCTTTTGTAATGAATGTTACGATATTGGTGTCTGTGCCGAATCCTGCACCTGCAACTTTTAAGTTGTTGGCTACAATCATATCTACGTTTTTACGCTCTAATTTTGCACGGGAATTTTCCAGCATATTTTCTGTTTCCATAGAAAATCCACAGATAAACTGACCTGGCTGCTTGTTCGCGCCAAGATATGCAAGGATATCCTCGGTACGTTCTAATTCTAAGACGTTATCGCCTTCTTTTTTCTTAATCTTCTCAGTTGCGATATGTGCTGGACGATAGTCCGCTACTGCTGCAGTTTTGATAATAATCTGCTGTTCCTTAAAATCTGCTTTTACGGCTTCTGCCATGTCTGCTGCTGATTTTACGTTTACCACTTTTACAAATGGTGGTGGTGCAATCGAAACTGGTCCGCTTACCAATGTTACATCTGCTCCACGGCGCATGCAGTTTTCTGCAATGGCATAGCCCATTTTTCCTGTCGAATGGTTTGTAATAAAACGTACTGGGTCAAGGCTTTCCTGTGTTGGACCAGCTGTTACCAAGACCTTTACGCCTTTCATATCTTTTTCCAATGCAATCTCACGAAGAATGTAAGAAAGCAGTGTTTCTGGTTCAGGCATTTTTCCTGCGCCCGTATCACCGCATGCGAGGTAACCACATGCTGGATTTATAATTTCATATCCATAAGATTCCAACTTCTTTAAGTTATCCTGTACAATTGGATTTTCAAACATATTTGTATTCATGGCTGGAGAAATGAATTTCTTGCATTTGCAAGCCATGATAGTTGTTGTAAGCATATCGTCTGCAATACCATTCGCAATTTTTCCAATGACATTGGCAGAAGCTGGTGCCACCATAAATACATCTGCTTTTTTTGCCAGAGATACATGTTCTACGTTGAACTGGAAATTACGATCAAAGGTATCTACGAGACATTTATTATTCGTTAAAGTCTCGAATGTAATTGGATTGATAAAATTCGTTGCATTCTGTGTCATAATAACATGCACATCTGCATGAAGTTTTACAAGCGCACTTGCAAGATTTGCAATTTTATAAGCCGCAATACTTCCAGTTACCCCGAGTACTACTGTTTTTCCTTTTAACATAGTTCTTCCTCCTATTTGCAAAGGTATTATACTAGTGTTTTCTTCTCTTTACAATTCCTTTTATCCAGAAGAAAATCGTTACAGCCGCAAACACATCCCAGCCTATCTGAATCCAAGTTACAAGTGAAACCTGTTTGCTTTCCACTGGTCTTAGGATTGGGACTTCTGCAGTAAGGTTATATTCTATATTTTCCTGTCCTGCATTCAGCCACATAAAAAGGATGTTTTTACAAGCACGGCGCAGTTCCTGCTTGAAGCTGTTGGATTCCGTTTCAAAATGGAAATCTCCCATTACAAAACCATCCATCCAAAGGTCTCCACCTGCACGAAGCGCCTGATCCATAATCATAAAATTCTGGTGGTCTGCATAGTCTGTAAGGATTGTTCCCTCAAATCCAAATTCGTCACGAATCACACCTGTTATAAGTGCATAGCTTCCACCTGCCCATACTGCACCAAGTCGGTTATAGGAAGTCATGATACCAGTAAGACCGCCTTCATTAATCGCAATCTGGAATGGTTTTAAATAAATCTCGCGAAGTGCCTGCTCTGTCATCCAAGTGTATAAGCTATCTCGCATCGAATCCTGCTCATAGCAGATTAAATGTTTCATATAACAATACACGCCTGCGTCCAATGAACCTTCGATTGTCTTTGCCGCCATCATGCCAGATACAAATTCATCTTCGGAATAGTATTCATAATTTCTTCCCCCAAGTGGAGTACGATGCATATTTGCTGCTGGAGCATACCATCCTTCGATACCAAGCTGTCCAGCCTGTGCACCCTCAATCAAACCAAAATTATAGGAAAGGTCTGTATTCCATGTCTGTGCAATTACAGTAGCATTTGGGAAACCTGTTGTCTTTCCCTGAATACAGTTTGCAAACCCACCCATCTGTGCAGGACCATCGTAATCCTTGGTCTGAATCTTTCCAACGGATGCAACTTCCATCGTCTTGGTATAGCCATGAAGCACGAGATTCTTCATCTCTTCTAAAGTCATCTGGTCTAATAGTTCATCCCACTTTTCATGATTATAATCTGCACCAAGTTCTGTCGCGAGTGGTGTAAAACCAGTTTCATTGTAAAGCACAATGCCATTATCTGCACCAGTTACGATATCTTCGTCACACTCATTAATAAATGCATTTGCATCTTCCTCAGTGTAGAGATTTAGGTCTGCTACATTATCTGTCATCACACGTCCCTTTGCTACTGTGGTAGGGAATGTTCCTTCAAAATCTGCTCGTGTCAAATATACAATACCTGCATCGCTGTCACTGCCATCCACGGATACTCCATCCATGGCATCTTCACCAGTAAACTTGTTATACACAAGTGCTCCCGTATCTGGATCGGTATCGTATAAAATACCTTTTTCAACAGAGAATGAAACCACTGTATCATCACCCACTTTTTCATGGGCATTTTTCATAAGTAAAATATCATAATTACCTGCTTCTACTTCATAGCCTTTGAATCCATTTCCATTTGCATCATAGCAATCGTAAGAAGCCATATCTGCCACTGTAAAAATAATCGTTACTTCTTCGCTCTCCCCTGGCTCTAACACATCTGTCTTAGCAAAACCACAGAGTTCACGTACTGATTTTTCAATGCCACCTGGGATATATGGTGCAGAATAATAAATCTGTACCACATCTTTTCCGGCTTTGTTACCCGTGTTGGTTACACGTATCGTAATACTTATTTCGTCATCTTTTTCTAACACAGAATTCTCAGGTGTTACATCAACAAGTTCCTGCGAAAATGTGGTATAAGAAAGTCCATACCCAAATGGAAACTGAACCACACCCTCATAACCTTTGCCATACTGGTTGTCTACATCATCCCAGAAGCCTTCTGCGTCGGCAGTCTCATACCATTTGTAACCGATGTAAATTCCTTCTGCATAATCTACATAACTAAGACTCTCGTAAAGAGGATAATCCCCTACATTTGGATTGGTTGTCACGCCATCAGCTGGATAAAGTCCATCTGCTCCCTCGTATTGTCCTTCTCCATCCATACCAGCATTTGCATAAGAAGCCGCTGTGGAAAAATCATACGTATAGGTATCTGCCAGACGGCCAGAAGGATTTACCTCTCCATATAAAAGTGCTGGAATCGCATTCGCAGCGTTGATACCAGAGGTTCCAGCCACAAGACATGCATCAATACCAACGATTGTATCGATGAAGTTTAAGTTCATCTGGTTTGTATTGTTTACCACGATCACTACGTTTTCGTAGTTCTCTGTCACATAATTTAATAATGCTTCTTCCTCTGTGGAAATATCTAAGAAAGTGCGTGTTTCATCTACAATAATTGCAGAATCATCGTAACTGCCATTTTGAGTCTTCGTCACTTTATACTGTACTTTTGGACAGTCAATTGATTCGCCAGAATATCTACCCAGCACCACAATCGCCGTGTCAGAATATGCCAATGCATTTGCAAGCATCTCTTCGGTGTAGTAATCGGTATCTGTAATTGCTGGTTCATAAAGTCGGCAGGTCTGCTCCGCATAACTATGAAGTGCATCATGATATGGGTTATATGCCATGAACTTTTCATACATATCTGTAAGTTCAGTATTGTACTCAATACCATAATTCTTAAGTGCCTGTAAAAAGTCTGTTTCAGCATTTAAAGTCTTCGCTGAACCAGAACCACTTGGATGCCAGTCTGCTACTGCCCAGCCAAATACGTTTACTTTTTCTATTTCTTCTGAAAAAGGTAATACACCATTGTTGTGAACAAGTACAGAACCCTCTGCTTGCACATCGTAAGCAAACTTTTCCCCCTGTTCTAAGTATGCATTCATGATATTCTTATCTGTGCGAACAGAATAAGTGCCATAATATCCATCCAAAGACTCACGTCCCCATGGTGCAATCGCATTAATTACAACCGTTAAAATACATACGATTACCATAAGCACATTCACTAATTTTTGTTTCTCCTTTTTCATAAAACACCCTCTCTTTTTGCTTTTGTTCTACGAATATTCCATTATCTTTTATTGTATCACGTTTTGCCTCGTTTTTAAATAATCTAGCACTTCTTCCCCACTTAATTTTTGAAAATCTTTGGCACCTTTTAACGTACTTTCATTCCAACGCATCAAGGTTACGTTTTCTAGATACGAGCTCGGCTTAGAGCAGTTCGAATAACGCTCGTGCCAGTACGAATGATAGGTGGACATATATTCTTCTGCTAATTGAATCGCAATACTTTTTCCGGCTTTTAAAGTTCCATTTGAAACTGGCACCTCTGTTCCACACACCCTCACACCCGGTGGACTTGAATGTACAAACAATACGCTTCCATCTGCACAGGTGCCCAGACTAATCCACACATGCCCATCCATACTAACGATATCACCTGCCAAAAACTCTTTGGGATTCTTAATCCCTTTTCCGAATCGCCATTTAGCATATGTCTTTGCCATATCTGTCGATGACATGACATAACCAAGCTCTCCCTCTTTTGTCTCAAATGTATTATACAACACCCAAGCTACATAACCAGAGCAATCAAGCCCATTTTCTCGTTCCCATTTATGTTCTGTAAAATCATATGTTTCATCTTGTTCACATGCATACTTTTCCCATATAGGTGAAAGACCAATTCTGCTAGAAGTGGCACCCGCATCGTCGTCCTCCGAATCCCATCCACCGCCCCATATGTACATCGTAGTGCCGACGGGTTCCATTGCTGTGTGCAAAAATTTTTCCATTGTGGAGAATTTTCGCCTTGTGTTTTGATTTAACGTGTGTATAAACAATGCGATTACAAATAATAGCAACGCCAACAAAATCAGTAGTAATTTTAACTGATCGTAAATGATATGATTTTTTCTTATCTTCATAAAGTACTCCTAAATTTATGTCGCTCTATTATATGTCCGTCACGTTTAAAATATTGGTAATTTTCTTTATATTATAAAAAAGAAAAGATCACAGAAAGTGACCTTTTCTTATACTATGAAAATATTTATTTTTCCTTCTTGTTTACATACTCCATCACCCTTGGTGCTGCAATCAAAAACCAAGTAGAAAATGTCTGCGGAGCATCTTGCATCTCTTTTTGCAAATCTTCCAAGCTTATCCAGCGAAGTTCCATAATTTCATCAGGATCTGGATTTATCTCCCCATGATAATCTGTCAAGAATACATGATCAATTTCGTATTCGCTAAGCCCGTCGTACTGACTAAAATAGTTAAATGAAAATAATTCTTCTGGCTGGCAGCTTCCCTGTGCAATACCAAGTTCTTCTTCCATTCGTTTCTGCACTGCATCTGGTAACTCTTCCCCATAGCGAGGATGGGAACAGCACGCATTTGCCCAAAGTCCACCAGAATGATATTTTGAGAGCGCCCGTCTTTGGATAAGCATCTTGCCATCATATACAACAAACAATGAAAACGCTCTATGCAATTGATTTTTTACATGGGTTTCTAATTTATCACCTGAACCAATTTCGTTGTCAAATAAGTCTACCCATATGAGTTTGTCACTTGCGTTCTTTTCCATAAGTTACCCTCACTATCTAAAATCCTAACATACTCACCAAGAAAACAGTTCCCGCTGCACCAAGTGCAACCACAAGTAAACCTCTTTTAAAGTATGCTAAAAGCACTGCTACGATACAGCCTGCAATCGCTCCTGCCTGCGACTGGGTGCTAGAAAAAATTGCTGGAAAAGTCATCGCAGCTAGTACCGTATATGGTATGTAATATAAAAATGATTTAATTCGATTGTTTTCAATTTTTTGACGAAAAATTACCATTGGTGACACTCGAATGATGTATGTCATAAGTGCCATAATTGCAATACCGCCTATAATATATAAAGGACTCATCTTACACGCCCTCCTCTGGTATTGGGAATAACCATGCTGCCAAAGCACTTACCACTACTGTAATAATAATAACTGACCATCCACCAGATAATACAGATAAAAATGGCAGATAGGTAAATGCATAGCTTGCTAATATCGCAAGGATGACCGCAAAAAGCACTTCTTTATGTTCCCTCGCTGGTGGCACAATAATCGCAATAAACATACCGTAAAGTGCAATGCCCATAGCATCTGTAAGTGCCGCTGGCAAAAGTGTAGTCGCTACAGCACCAATTAGTGTACCGCTTGTCCATCCCAAAATTGGAGTACCAATAAGACCAAGCATATAAGAAAAACTAAGCTCACTTCTACGCTGCATCGATACTGCAAATACTTCGTCTGTTACACCAAACGAAGCAATTAATCTCTCTTTTAATCCAAAGTGTTTATCTACTTTCTGAGATACCGATAAAGACATTAAAAAATATCTAATATTTATGATAAATGTAGTAATCATCAGTTCAATGTATGAACTCTGTGCTAAGAGCAGATTGGTTCCCGCAAACTGTCCTGCACTTGTTAAATTCGTTAAAGACATAATTACCGCCGCCCATACTGGCATACCTGCCTTTACTGCAGTAAGACCAAATGCCATAGACACAGATATATATCCTAAGCAGATTGGCATACCATCACGGATACCATCTTTAAATTCTCGTTTGTTCATCGTCATTACTTCTTTCTAAAATGTATCTGCTACCTATTATAACAAAATGGAGTGGCTTATGCCACTCCACTTTTCTATTTTAATATTTGTTATGTACTTTTTCCGCAAAACAAAGGAAATCTTTAAGTTCTACCTTTGTACCATCATCCAAAATCATAGCCCCTGTCATCTTACCAAATACCTGATGCTGTTCACTTACAATTAATTTCAAATCTGTGTAGCTGTTTCTATCGATAATAGGTTCAAAGTCCATTTCAAAACGTCCATCGCTGGATGTAAATTTCCATGGTTTTAAATAATCGTCTTCTGGAATTACAAATGTAACATCATCAATCTTATGTCCTACACCGTTATAAAAAATAACATTTTCTGATGATGCAGCGGTATCACCAAATCCATATCCGATATTAAATCCTACTGGCACTCCATCTACATAACCACTTCCCGAACCCCAGTACCACCAGTTATCATAAGTCCATACGCCACGCCCCCAGTCTAAGATACCGAAATCTGTTGCTGGATTAAATTCATAACGATTACCATCATACTCTGCCCAACCTGATGCAGGCATACAGTTGATTTTATGATTATAGTAAAAATGATTTTTCTTATCAAATGGTGTCGCAATTACCAAACTATCCTGTACTGGCTCTTTTAATGTAATATCACAGAAAAAATCCTTCCCGCCATCGAAGTTGTTGAACTCGCATTTTAAATGACGTACACCATCTTTTGTAATGAACTCAAATGATGATTTTTCCCCTTTTTGAGCAATCACACTATCACCAGTATGAGCAGGCATATTAAATTTGCCCATAGGTGCCATAGTAAGCTCTGTCTCTGTGTGCTCCCACTTCTTATTAAATTTGATAAAGGATGCTGAAAGCATTCCCATATATCCCATATCATTGACAGTAAGTGCTACTGCAAATTCTTCATTTTGGATTAAATAATAATCCCACTCTTTAATGCGGAATTTTGGAGCTTTGATATCTGCTCTATTATATTCCTGCACCATTTTTCTTGACCATCCAGGCTCAGCAATTTGTCCATTTTGCAACAATTTCTGTTGCTGTGTAACTTCATGATTTCGCATTGTAACTCTCCCCCATTGTAACCAATTTTTCCCTTAATAGACCTCTCTAAGTGTATCACTTTTTTCATAGGAAAACAACGCGTTACACTTGTATACATCGCCTATTTTAAAGCCTGGGTTAACACTCATCTTTTTTCATAAAAATAAAGAGACCACTCTATGAACCTTATCATAGAGCGGTCTCTTATTATTACCGTAATATATCTATTTTTATTTTATTACATTACAACAAATGCAATAGTTGCTGGTTCTAATGTAAGTGTACCTTCCATAGTTTCTGGAGAAAGATCTGGAAGTTCGTTGTTAGCACCAAGTACTAATTCTCTTCCGTTTAACTTCATAACTGTTGCACGAAGTGTATCTGCATGAAGCTTATAAACTTCAGCTGATTTTGGAAGTTCTACTGTAGTAGCATCAGTTTCAGAGTTGTTGATGATACAGTAA
>JAFQWG010000121.1 GCA_017407605.1 Agathobacter sp.
CGGAGCAAATCATTTCTTTGCTACCATCTTCGTATGTAATCTCAAGTTGTCCTAAGAATTTCGTCTCGATTCCATACTGATTCGTAAGTCCCCAGGCGCCTGTACTACCACGATACCAGCCATCTGCCAGCATAACTGTAAGCCAGTTTTCCCCCTGTGCTAGTAGCTCTGTCACATCAATAGTCTGATACTGGATTCGCTTGATGTAGTCGGTAATTCCAGGAGCCAACACAAACTCGCCGCATTTATCTCCATTGATACAAGCTTCATATACACCACAGGCGGTCGCATATAATCTCGCTTTTTTGATAGGTTTCTCAACAACAAACATCTTTCGAAAACAGTCTACGGGATATCTTTTTTTCTTATTTACCTTGTAATTTCCTGTAATCCAATTGGCTTTCCAATCAGATTTTGCAAGGAGACCGATTTCAAATCTCCCTTCGTCAGACCACTCACCCTGGTTATCATCTTCATCCCAAAGGCATACTTTCCAAAGTACCTTGTCTCTACTTTGCAAAGCAACACCATTCCAAGGAATATGTACCATTTGAGAAGAAGCAACTTTTCCCGTATCCCACAAAATTTCATCCAAATCATTCATTGCTACGATTCTGTATGCAGTCTGTTCTTTCCCGCCTTTACAATTCCAGCTCAGACGTGGCTTAGTAATATCAATTCCGATGGGATTTTGTAAATATTCTACACGTAATCTAATAGCTTTCATTCTAACCTCTTTACCACTTCCGACAATTATTGGTTCTGTTCTTTCCACGCTTTAATTTCTTCCTGCTCTTTATCAATCGTCTTTTCAATATTGATAAATGCCAAACATGCAATCATAAGAATTGCTGTAATGATTTCAAATCCTAAGAATCCAAATGTAAACCAATTCTGTGTCGCCGCGTTCTGAACAGCTGCTACCGTTTGTCCATCTACAAATTCAGGCGCTATGTAACCACATTTTGCAAGCATCATATTAAACACACCATTTGCTACACCTGCTGCAATCGTCATGATAATGGTAAGAAGGGAAGCAGATAAACCATCACAACGGAAATGGAATCTCCATTCGATATGGTCTAATACGTCTGCAAAGAGTGCCATAAGTACATACGCACATGGCAATCCACCAATATTTTTGATAAACTGCCCAATTAAAACCACAACCATATTTGTTGGAGCAAGCAAGCACACTGCACCACCGATTGCATAGAGTCCAAATCCTGCCATCGTAAGATTTCTTTTGCCGAATTTCTTTGCCAAAGGCCAAACTGCAAAAATACCGATTCCCATTGGAATGCCACCGATGACAGAAACTAATGTCTGTGTAATACCATCGTTGTAGCTACCCAATACATAGTTGCAATAATAAATAAGCGAAATGTTTTTGATATTGCTGCCCAAGTGGTAAATAATCAAATATAAGAACAAGCACACCCAATATTTATCCTGAATAATGCTTTTTATCTGGGTTCCAAGAGAAATGGTTTCACTCTCTTCCCCTGCGTTTTCTTCTGTCACACGTTCTTTTGTAAAGTAATATTCCAACAAAGTAAGTGGCAGTGCCAAAATCGCTATGATTCCCATTACCGTAATCCAAGCACTCTTATCTACACCAATCATTGGCAGCACCAACATTGGGAAAATAAGCGCTACAATAATACCACTAATCATAACTGCAGAAATATTGTTAAAAACGGATAATCCACCTCTTTGTTCCGTATCTCGAATAGAGAGAGGAACCATTAAGCTATGGCTCATGTTGTAAATCGTATAAGCTATTGAATAAAACAGATTATATGACAACATTACCCAGACTACCTGTACTGTTTCGCTTGCATTTGGTACTAAGAATAAAAGTAATCCTGTAATTGCAAGCATCGGTGCAGAAATCAAAAGCCAAGGTCTTGCTTTCCCTTCTTTGGTATGTGTACGTTCGACTATCTGTCCCATTATAATATTGGTAATTGCATCAATAATCTTGGACACAATTGGAAAAATCACGAGGAACGATCCTCCCCAGATTCCACCTAATTTCAATACGTCTGTATAATATACATTTAGGTAAGAAGCCAATACTGCATTCAAAAGCAATGCGCCTGCTGGTCCTACTAAGTATCCCAGCCATTTTTCACTGGCTACTACATTCTCTTGTTTTACTCGCGATGCGAATAATTTGTTATTAATAAAATCCATTCTATTTCTCCTCCGTATTTATAATAGATGACACTTATTTTATACTCTCATAATAATAGAACCTCCTTCACTTTTCTTGCACATTTGTTTTCTTTTTGGTATATTTGTTTTATTCCTATATATTTTTGTTTGAAAGAGGAACTGCTATGAATAAAGAACTTGATTTAGAATACTTATGCACCGTCATCGGAAATATGGCAGGCGTGCCTATTCGTATATATAGAAATGGCAAAAAACAGTTTTATCACTCTTTGGTTTCTCTTCCAAAGGATCCTATCCTCCTTTATGAAAGAGAATTACTGCATATATCTGAAAACATCGGCTATTTTATCACATCTGAATTCGACTACTATGGTATCGAAAACACGGGAAATGAAACCATCATTATTGGCCCAGCACGATTGACTCCGCCAGAAGATCAGCAGCTTCGAAAAATGGCATTTGAACTTTCTGTAGATCCAGATGATATGCAGGAATTTTTATCCTCAATGAAGGTCATTATTCATATGCCATTGGAAAGCATTTTACAAATTCTCTGTACTATTCATTATGTTATTACAGGGGAAAAAATTGGATTAAATGAACTATCTATTATTGACTCTGCACAAAAAATATTAAGTCATGAAATTGTATCTTCTCAGACTGATGTATTGACAAACATTACTGCAAGCGTAGATGAAACCATACACAACACGTATCAAGTAGAACAACAAGTTTTAGATATTGTACGACGCGGAGATACCCTTCGTTTAAAAGAATGGGTTGCAAATGCTCCAGCAGTACGGCCTGGTACAGTTGCATCTGACATGCTTCGTCAAACAAAGAACACATTTATCATCTCTACTACCCTTATTTCTCGCGCAGCTATTAGAGGCGGTATGGATTTAGATGAAGCATTGGAACTTAGTGACTCCTATATACAAAAATGCGAACAGCTCTCTAGTTTTGAGCAAATTACCAATCTACAGTATCATATGATTTCTCAATATACACAGGCCGTAGAAGAATTACGTTATAACCGTAATCAGTCCGAACTGGTAAAAGGTGTTGCATCCTATGTACGCCACCACTTATCTGATGCTATAAAAACAGAAGATATTGCTAATGC
>JAFQWG010000122.1 GCA_017407605.1 Agathobacter sp.
CAGATGCTTAGACTTTTGAGTGAAGGGAAACTTATGAAAGCATAAAACCCATTAATTATGCGAATTGTTAATAAAAAATTCACAAAAGGTTTACCTCTTCTTATTGAGAAAAATTTTCCAAGGTGGTACAATATCGTGGTAATTTTCCAATAAAGGAGTATATCATGGGTATTATTGAAAAACTTTTTGGCACTCACAGTGAGCGAGAATTAAAAAGAATTTATCCAATTGCAGATAAAATCGAAGGCATGAGAGATGCCATGATGGCTCTTTCTGATGATGAGTTAAAAGCCAAAACAAAAGAATTTAAAAATAGACTTGCAGATGGCGAGACCTTAGATGATATTTTACCAGAGGCATATGCGACAGTAAGAGAAGCTGCGCGTCGTGTGCTGGGTATGGAGCACTACCGTGTACAGATTATCGGTGGTATTGTGCTTCATCAGGGACGTATCGCAGAAATGAGAACTGGTGAAGGTAAGACACTTGTGTCTACACTTCCTGCATACTTAAATGCATTAGAAGGTAAAGGTGTACATGTTGTTACAGTAAACGATTACCTTGCAAAGCGTGACGCGGAGTGGATGGGACAGGTTCATGAGTTCCTCGGACTTAAAGTTGGTGTTGTATTAAACAGCATGAATAATGACGAACGTCGTGAAGCTTACAAATGCGATATTACTTATGTAACAAACAATGAATTAGGTTTCGATTACTTAAGAGATAACATGGTTATCTACAAAGAACAGCTTGTTCTTCGCGATTTGCATTATGCTATCGTCGACGAAGTGGACTCTGTATTAATTGATGAAGCAAGAACTCCACTTATTATCTCAGGTCAGAGTGGAAAATCTACTAAGTTGTACGAAGCCTGTGATATTTTGGCAAGACAGTTGCAGCGTGGCGAAGACGTGGAAGCCTACTCAAAGATGGATGCCATTATGGGTATCGAGCAGGAAGAAACGGGTGACTTTGTAGTAAATGAAAAAGATAAAGTGGTTAACTTAACCGAACGTGGTGTTTCAAAGGTAGAACAGTTCTTCCATATTGAAAACCTCGCAGACCCAGAAAACTTGGAAATCCAGCACAACATTATCCTTGCACTTCGTGCACACAACCTCATGTTCAGAGATCAGGATTATGTAGTAAAAGATGACCAGGTTATGATTGTAGATGAATTTACTGGACGTATTATGCCAGGTCGTCGTTATTCAGACGGTCTTCATCAGGCAATCGAAGCAAAAGAACACGTAAAAGTAAAACGTGAAAGTAAGACTCTTGCAACGATTACATTCCAGAACTTCTTTAACAAGTTTAATAAGAAGGCTGGTATGACTGGTACAGCGCTTACAGAAGAAAAAGAATTCCGTGATATCTACGGCATGGACGTTATCGAAATTCCAACCAACCGTCCAGTGGCACGTATCGACCACGAAGATGCTGTATATAAGACACAGAAAGAAAAATTCTATGCAGTAGTACAGGAAGTAAAGGCTGCACATGCAAAAGGACAGCCTGTACTCGTAGGTACAATTACAATCGAAACTTCAGAGCTTGTAAGTAAGCTCCTTAAAAAAGAGGGTATTCCTCATACAGTACTGAATGCGAAGTTCCATGAAATGGAAGCTGAAATCGTAGCACAGGCCGGTGTGGCTGGTGCGGTTACTATCGCTACCAACATGGCAGGTCGTGGTACTGACATCAAGCTTGATGAAGAAGCAAAAGCAGCCGGTGGTCTTAAGATTATCGGTACGGAACGTCACGAATCTAGACGTATCGATAACCAGCTTCGTGGTCGTTCTGGTCGTCAGGGTGACCCAGGTGAATCGAAATTCTATATCTCACTCGAAGATGATTTGATGCGACTTTTCGGTTCTGATCGTTTGATGGATATGTTTACGACTCTTGGTGTGCCAGAAAACGAAGAGATTCAGCATGGTATGCTTACTTCAGCAATTGAAAAAGCACAGTCTAAGATTGAAAGCAACAACTTTGGTGTGCGTAAAAACCTCTTAGAATATGACCAGGTAAACAACGACCAGAGAGAAATCATCTACGCAGAACGTCTTCGTGTATTAAATGGCGAAAATATGCGTGATGTTATCTTTAATATGATTCAGGAACAGGTAGAAAAAGCAGTAGATATCTGTATTTCCGGTGAAATCGAAAAAGAAGATTGGGATCTTCGTGAATTAAACGAACTCATTTTACCAATAATCCCTATGAAGAAAATCCGTAAGGATGACATCGCTTCTATCAAGGATGGCAACGAATTAAAGCAGTACTTGAAAGAAATCGCTGTTCGCCTTTATGAAGCGAAAGAAACAGAGTTCCCTGAACCAGAACAGTTCCGTGAAATCGAACGTGTTATTTTACTTCGTGTGATTGACCGTAAGTGGATGGATCATATCGATGATATGGACCAGCTCCGTCAGGGTATCGGCCTTCAGGCGTATGGTCAGCGAGACCCACTTGTAGAATACAAGATGTCAGGTTTTGATATGTTCGATGAAATGACAGCAGCGATTCAGGAAGACACAGTTAAGCTTTTATTCCATGTAAAAGTAGAACAGAAAGTAGAACGTGAAGAAGTTGCGAAAGTAACTGGAACCAACAAGGATGACTCAGCAAAAGCTGCACCAAAGAAACGTGCAAGCGAAAAAGTATATCCAAATGATCCATGTCCATGTGGTTCAGGCAAGAAATACAAACAGTGCTGTGGACGTAAATAACATAGAGAGTGCTAGAATGATTCTAGCACTCTCTTTTTTTGATGTGAAACTATCATAAATTGATGTAATATAGACAGCGCAAGTAGAGAATGATAAAATTTTAACAATCAGATAACTGCGAATGGTTATCAAAAGAAACGTATCAACAATTTATTCTAAGGAGGATAAAACCTATGGGCAAAGATTCTTTATTATTACAGCCAATTAAAGTTGGTGACTTAACACTTAAAAACCGTATCATGTTCCCACCACTTACAACAGGATACGAAGAAAGAGATGGTTCTATTGGACCAAGAAGCTTAGCTTTCTATGAAAGACTTGCAAAAGGTGGCGTAAGCTATATTGTAATCGGTGACGTTGCACCAGTTCGTACAGCTTCTCCAACTCCAAAGCTTTTTGATGATTCGCAGATTCCAGCATTTAAAGCATTAGCTGATACATTACATAAATATGACGCAAAAGTAGCTTTACAGATTTTCCATCCAGAATATGATGTACCAGGCGTAGGACGTATGATTGGTATGGCTGGAGCTCTTAGACAGGAAGCTATGCAGCTTAAAGAAGCTGGCGACATGGCAGCTTTCCAGGATAAAATGGCAGAAGCTGACAAAGTGACAAAAGAAGCTTATGCAAAACTTCATCATGACATGCAGCACTTCGTATCAGAAGCTACAGTAGAACAGCTTGCTCAGATTAAAGGTGCTATTGCAAACGCTGCTCGCCTTGCAAAAGAAGCTGGCATCGATGCAATCGAAGTTCATGGTGACCGTTTACTTGGTTCTCTTTGCTCTACTATCTTAAATCATAGAGAAGATGAATATGGCGGTTCCTTCGAAAACCGTATCCGTTACGCATTAGAAGTTGTTGAAGCAATCAAAGCAGCAGCTCCTGGTCTTATGATTGAATACAAATTACCAATCGTAACAGAAAACGAAGACGGAAGCCTTCGTGGTAAAGGTGGTTTAGTAGAAGCAGAAGGTATCGAATTTGCTAAGAGACTGGAAGCAGCTGGTGTACAGATGATTCAGGTTGCTCAGGCAAACCACACAGGCAATATGGCTGATACCATCCCTCCAATGGGAACACAGGCTGACAACTGGACACTTCCAACCTGTATCAAAGTAAAAGAAGCAGTTTCTATTCCAGTAGCAACTGTAGGTCGTGTACTTACTGTAGCAAATGGTGAAGAAATTCTTGCAAATGGTGATGC